>JAYTAR010000224.1:0-4253 GCA_043737455.1 Sphingomonadales bacterium
CTATGTCTGGACGCCGCTCGTCGAAAACCAGATTCCCGACACGATGAAGGCCCGCGGGCTGACGCGCGAGCAGGTCATCAACGACGTGCTGCTCGAACATCAGCCCGCCAAGCAGTTCGTAAAGGTCGAGGAAGTCGCCGCGCTCGCGCTTTTCCTGTGCGGCGATGCGGCAGCGTCGATCACCGGCGCCAACCTTGCCATCGACGGTGGTTGGACGGCGGCGTAAAACATTGGCGATTAACGCTTTGTCGCCTAGCATCGTGGCAATGAACAAGATCAGCATTGCCGTCGCACTCGGGCTTATCACGACGGCGTGCGCAAAGCAGCGACCGACGACGCCGAGCCCGGTGCTGGCCGACTGGCGGGCGGTCGCGACTCCTGCGGACCGGGCGCGGCTCTACGGCTGGCGCGACGCGTTCGTCAGGGGATTGAACGCCGCAACAATTGGCGGCAATGCTGGCAAAATTGCCACCGAGGGCGCTTTGCTTCAGCCCGATAGTGCGCTCGAGGGGGCCAATCTGCCCAGCGGGCGCTACCGCTGCCGGACGATCAAGTTGGGCGCGCAAGCGTCGGGGCCAACTTACCTTGCCTACCCGGCATTCGATTGTGCCGTCGCCGATGAAGGCGAGGTCGCGAGCTTTGCCAAGCGCACCGGCTCGCAGCGACCGGTCGGGCTTATCTTCGACGATGGCGCGCGCCGTAAGATATTTCTTGGCACATTGATGCTTGGTGATGAAAAGACGGCGATTGAATACGGCCGTGATCCCGATCGCGACATGGTTGGAACGGTCGAGCGCATCGACAAGGCGCGCTGGCGACTGATCCTTCCAAAGCCGCGGTTCGAATCGGTGATCGACGTGATCGAACTCGTGCCGGCTATTTGAGCGGCGACTTATACGTCGAGGTTGGCGACGCTCAGCGCATTTTCTTGAATGAACTCGCGGCGCGGCTCGACGATATCGCCCATCAGCTGAGTAAAGATTTCGTCGGCGAGATCGGCCTGCGCCACTTCGACGCGTAGCATCGACCGGTTCTGCGGATCGAGCGTCGTTTGCCAGAGTTGGTCGGCATTCATCTCGCCCAGCCCCTTGTAACGCGATATCAGGAGGCCGCGTCGCCCGGCCGTAAGCACCGCGTCGAGCAGATCACTGGGCCGCGTGACCGGCACGCCCTTGGCGGGCGGCGCTTCCTCAACCACCGGTTCTCCATTTTCATCGAGCAGTGGCGGGCCGGTGTCGATCGGCGGTGCGCTTTTGGCGACCGAGACGAGCCGCGCTACCTGCGCGTAGCTCTCGGTCTGCTCGGCGACGAGCGCGTGCAGCCGTCGTGCTTCCTGACTGATCAGGAATGCGGCATCGATAACGTTGTGATCGGTGACGCCGCGCCACAGTCGGCGCAGGACATAGCCGCCCTCGGCCCCGACGCTGCCGTCCCAGCGTGCCTCCAGATCGGCACGGTTCAGCCATTCGGCAGCAAGCCGTACCGCATCGGCCCGCCGCTCGTCGCGCAAAGCCGGGTCGAGCGCGCCAACCAGTGCCAAGCCCTCGATGATCGCCGGATCGTAACGCCGCGGCACATAATTCATCAGCTGGCGCATCCGCCGCGCATGGTCGACAAGCGACCGCAGATCCGCCCCGGTCCGCGAACCGCCTGCCGCACCGTCGAGCCGGGCGCCCGCGACGCCAGCATCGACCAGATACTCGTCGAGCGCGGCATCGTCCTTGAGATAAACCTCACTGCGCCCGCGCGCCGCTTTGTACAGCGGCGGCTGCGCGATGAAGAGGTGCCCGTTCGCGATGATCTCGGGCATCTGGCGGTAGAAAAACGTCAGCAACAAGGTGCGGATATGCGCACCATCAACATCGGCGTCGGTCATGATCACGATCTTGTGATAACGCAACTTGCTGAGATTGAAGTCGTCGCGGCCGATGCCGGTGCCCATCGCCTGGATGAGCGTGCCGATCTCCTTGCTTCCCAACATACGATCGAAACGCGCGCGCTCAACGTTCAGGATTTTGCCGCGCAGTGGCAGGATGGCCTGGAAATGCCGGTCGCGACCCTGTTTCGCACTGCCGCCAGCGCTATCGCCTTCGACGAGAAACAGTTCCGACTTGGCGGGATCGCGCTCCTGACAGTCGGCAAGCTTGCCGGGCAGCGATGCGACCCCCATCACCGACTTGCGGCTGGCCTCACGCGCTTTCTTCGCCGCTTCGCGTGCGGCGGCGGCGTCGATCACTTTCTGCACGACGCTGCGCGCGTTGGCGGGATTCTCCTCGAGCCATTCGGCGAGCTTGTCGGCCATCAGGCTTTCGAGCGGCTGCCGGACCTCGGACGAGACGAGCTTGTCTTTCGTCTGGCTCGAGAATTTGGGATCAGGCAGCTTGACCGAGACGATCGCGGTAAGTCCCTCGCGCATGTCCTCGCCAGTGAGGCTCAGCTTTTCCTTCTTCATGAGCCCCGATTTTTCGGCGTAATTGTTCAGCGTCCGCGTCAACGCGGCGCGGAACGCCGCCATGTGCGTGCCACCGTCGCGCTGCGGGATGTTGTTAGTGAACGCGAGGACGTTTTCGTAATAACTGTCGTTCCATTCGAGCGCGACGTCGATGCCGACACCGTCGCGCACCGCCGAAATTGCAATCGGCTCGGGAAACAAGGCTACCTTGGCCCGGTCCAGATATTTGACGAATGCGGCGATCCCGCCTTCGTAGAACAGCTCGACCTCGACGCGCTCGGCATGCCGCGCGTCCGCAAGAAAAACGCGCACACCCGAGTTCAGAAACGCAAGTTCGCGGAAGCGATGCTCAAGCTTGTCAAAATCGAACTCGACGATCTTGAACGTTGCGGGGCTGGGCAAGAAAGTGACCTTGGTACCTTTTTTTCCTTCGGGGGCAGGCCCCAAGATCTTCAACGGCGCGACCGCATCTCCGAAAGCGAAGCGCATGAAATGCTCCTGCCCGTCGCGCCAGATCGTCAGGTCGAGAAATTCGCTGAGCGCATTGACCACCGACACGCCGACGCCGTGCAGCCCACCCGAAACCTTATACGCATTATCGTCGGAGGTATTGTCGAATTTCCCGCCGGCGTGGAGCTGCGTCATGATGACTTCGGCAGCGCTCACTCCCTCTTCGGCATGAATGCCGGTGGGGATGCCGCGGCCATTGTCCTCGACGCTGACCGACCCGTCGGGATTGAGTTGCACCAAAATACGATCGCAATGACCGGCCAACGCTTCGTCGATCGCGTTGTCGCTGACCTCGAACACCATATGATGCAAACCTGAGCCATCGTCGGTGTCGCCGATATACATGCCAGGACGCTTGCGGACCGCATCCAACCCTTTGAGAACCTTGATCGAATCCGCGCCATATTCGTTGGCGTTGGGGGCGTTGTCTGGGGGGGTGTCCGTCATGACGAGTCTATAGGCAAAAGCTGCGCTGCACCCAAGGCAATTCAGCTTTCGCGCACCATATTCCCAGCGATGCGAAAGGATCGCGCGGCGTCGCCCAGCGCTGCGAAGGGCGCCGCTTCGGTGCCCGTCAGCCATGCTTGTCCGCCTCCCTGCTGCAGCCGCCCGAACAGGGCGTCGCGACGCGTTGGGTCGAGGTGCGCGGCAACCTCGTCGAGCAGCAGGATCGGGCGCCGGTTCTGAACCGACGCGACCAGGTCGGCATGCGCGAGGACGATCCCGATCAGCAGGGCCTTTTGCTCGCCGGTCGAGCTCTGCGCGGCGGCGATACCTTTGTCGCGGTGCGCGACGACCAAGTCCTGCCGGTGCGGACCGACCAAAGTCCGCCCAGCCGCCGCGTCGCGCGCGCGACTCTGCGCCAGATCGCGCGCGAACGTCGCCGCCTCGACAAAGCCCGCCAGCGAAAGCCCGGCGCGCGCGAACGGCGTTGCGGGCGCATCGGCAATTCGCGCCGCGAGCGCTTCAATAATCGACGCGCGGCGCTCGGCAAGCGCCACCCCGTGCCCGACCATTGCGGCTTCGAGCCCGTCGAGCCAAGCGCCGTCCTCGCGACGCTCGCCGAGCAGAACGTTGCGCTGGCGCATCGCTGCCTCATAGCGTGCGGTGTCGTGCGCATGCATGGGGTCGAGCGCTAGGACGAGCCGATCGAGGAAGCGCCGCCGTGACCCTGGCCCGTCCATGAACAGCCGATCCTGTGCGGGCGTCAGCCAGACGAGCGACAGATGCTCGGCAAGCGCCGCCGCACTCGCACCGGCATTGTTGATGCGGACGATGCGTCGTTCAGGGG
>JAYTAR010000225.1:0-10392 GCA_043737455.1 Sphingomonadales bacterium
GCGCCGCAATCGTTCGCGAACAATCCGGTCGTGCCCGGACCATATTGGTCGAAGAACGGGTCTGCCGCGCTTTGCGCGTCCATGCCGGTGCGCAAAGTACGCCCGTCGGCGAGCGCGACCTCGAAGCCGAGTATATTCGAGCCCGACGTGCCGACCGTCCCACTGCCAAACGTCGCGGTCCCGTTCGACAACGACCCGCCGATCGTCGCGTCATGGCCGGAGAACGGTCCCCAGAATGCGGCACGCACGCCGTACGGCGCGAGCGCCGCATCGAGCGTTGCCCAGGTGCACCCCGCCTCGACGGTCGCCCACAAAGCACGCGCGTCGACCGCGACAATACGGTCGAGACCCGTCAGATCGAGGATGATGCTGGCGCGTATCGTCGGCAGCGCGCCGTCGGTATAGCTCATGCCCCCGCCGCGCGCGAACACCGCGAGGCCGTGCGCAGTCGCAATGCCGATCGCTTGCGCAGCGCTCGCGCGGGTCACGGGGCGAACGACCGCGAGCGGCATCTCGCCGACGCCGTGGACGTCGTGCGCGAAACGGTCACAGGTCGGCGCATCGGTGCGGACGCACGCCGCGCCGCAGCACTCGGCAAGGAGCGCCAGCGGGTCGGGAAAAGCGGCGCGCGTTGCCATTAACGCTGGTTGGTGCGGCGTGCCCTGTCCGGGCGATGCGCCGCACCCTTCTATCCGCCACGCGGGCGTTTGCGGCGCGCGCGGTGGCGGCGCCGGAACGCGGGCCGACGCTTCGTCGATGATCGCCCGCGAACCGCTTGCGCAATTGAGAGCACGCCTGGCGTCGCGCCCGATCGTCGTTGCGCCCGGCGTCTACGATCCGCTGTCGGCGGTGATCGCCGAGCAGGCGGGCGCGGAGGCTTTGTTCGTGTCGGGTGCGGCGCTGGCGATGAGCCAGCTTGGCAGCCCCGATGTCGGGCTGCTGACCGCGACCGAGCTTGCTGACTGCGTCGCGCGCATCTGCGACCGGGTCGCCGTGCCGGTGTTCGTCGACGGCGACCAAGGCTATGGCAACGCGGCACATGTCCAGCGCACCGTGCGCGCGTTGGCGCGGGCCGGGGCGGCCGCGGTCCAGATCGAGGACCAGTGCGTCGTCAAGCCCGCCGCCGCGCTGCGCACGCGTCCCTTGGTGCCGACGGCAGAGATGGTCGGCAAGCTTCATGCCGCGCTCGATGCGCGTCCGTCCGAAGCTTTTCTGATTTCGGCGCGGACGGACGCCTTGTCGACCAGCGGCTTCGACGACGCGCTTGACCGAGCTGCCGCTTATGTCGAGGCGGGGGTCGATCTGCTGTTCGTCGAGGGGCTGAACGACCGCGCGCAAATCGCTACGCTCGTCGCGCATTTTGGCGGACGCGTGCCGCTCGTGCACAATCTTCTCGAAAGCGGCGGCACGCCGTACCCCGACGCAGCGGCAGCGGGCGCGGCGGGGTTCGCGCTCGCCTTGTTCCCGACCACCGCGCTCGGCCTTGCCGCCGGGGCGCTCCGCTCGGCTTATGGGGAATTGGTTGCCCAGGGCAGCAGCGCCGCGGTCGTCGACCGGCTGGTGAGCTTGCCCGAGCTCAACGACATCGTCGGCCTGTCGGCGCTGACCACCCAGATCGCTCATTATGGAGACCGCGCATGATCGACCCACGCGCCAGTGCGGCGCTCGACTGGCTCGGCGGCGCGCGCGCCCGCTCGATGATCGGCAACGCCTGGCACGGCGCGGCGGCGACGATGGCGAGCATCAGCCCCTCGACCGGGCAGCCGATCGCCGAGATCGCGCTCGCCAATGCCGATACGATCGACGCCGCGGTCGGTGCCGCGCGCGCGGCGCTGCACGGCGACTGGGGCGCGGCGCTCCCGGCGCATCGGGCGCGGTTGCTGCTGCACCTTGCCGACGCGATCGACGCGCATACGCCGCACATCGCCGCGCTCGAGGCCGCCGATGGCGTGCGGCCGTTCGTCGAGGCGCTTTACGGCGACGTCCCTACGGGCGCGGCGATCTTTCGCTATTTCGCAGGGCTCGCGGGAGCGATCGAGGGCACAGTCAAATATCCGTCGATCGGCTATGCACCGCCGGGCAAGCGCGTGCGGGCGTTCGTCGACAAATATCCGGTCGGCGTCGTCGGGGCGATCACGCCGTGGAACGTGCCGTTCATCATGGCGTGCGCGCGGCTCGCTCCTGCGCTGGCGGCGGGATGCAGCGTGGTGCTCAAACCCGCCGAGGACACGTCATTGTCGGCGCTCGCGCTGGCCAAGTTGATCGTGGCGGTCGGATTTCCGTCGGGCAGCGTCGCGATCGTCACCGGGCGCGGAGGCGAGGCGGGCGCGGCGCTGGTCGACCATCCCGGCGTCGACAAGATCAGCTTTACCGGTTCGACGCGCGTCGGCCGCGAGATCGGTGCCAAATGCGGCGCGGCCATGAAGAAGCACGCGCTCGAACTGGGCGGAAAGAGCGCCGCGATCGTGATGGACGATGCCGATATCGACGCTGCGGTGGCAGGACTGGCGGGCGCGTCGTTCGGCAACGCCGGACAGATTTGTGTCGCCAGTGCCCGCATCCTCGCTCACGCGTCCGTCTACGAACTGCTCGTCGAACGACTGGCGGCGGCGGCGGCGGCTCGGCAAGCGGGCGGCAATTTCGACGAGGGCGCGACGGTCGGCCCGATCGTCAATGCGGCACAGCATGAGCGGATCGGTGCGCTGGTCGAGGACGCCAGGGCGCGCGGCGCGGCGGTCAGCGGGACCGCGATGATCGAGCGCGACGGCTATTTCGTGCAGCCCGTCGTCGTCAGCGATCTCGCCAGCGATGCGCGCATGGCGCACGAAGAGACGTTCGGCCCCGCGGTCGTCGTCGAGCGCTTCGACGAGCTCGACGATGCGATCGCGCGCGCGAACGCAACGCCCTTCGGGCTGGCGGCAAGTATCTGGACGACGCGCTGGCGCGATGCCGACCACGCCGGTCGCGCGCTGCAGGCGGGAACGACCTACGTCAATTGCCATGCCTTTGCCGATCCAGCGGTCCCGATGGGCGGACTAAAGGCATCGGGGATCGGCATCGAAAGCGGTCGTGAGGGGCTGGAGGGCTATCTGATGAGCAAGACCATGATGGCGGTGTTGTAATGGCGACTGCCGCCCCCGTATCGGCCTCCCGTTTCGCGTTTCGCACCGATAGCTATGCATGGGGCGTGGTCGCGATCCTGTGCCTCGGCAGCGTCGTGTCGATGCTCGAACGCCAGGTCATCAACCTGCTGGTCGAGCCGCTAAAGGCCGATTTGAACATCACCGACACGCAGATCAGCGTGCTGCAGGGGTTCGCTTTCGCCATTTTCTATGCGGCAATGGCGCTACCGATCGGGCGGATGATCGATGCGAAAAGTCGCGTGGCGATCATCATGGTCGGCGTCGCGGTCTTCTCGCTCGCAACCTTTTCATGCGGGCTTGCAACCAGCTTTCTCGCGCTGCTCGTTGCCCGCACCTTTGTCGGCGTTGGCGAGGCGACGCTGACCCCGGCGGGCATGTCGCTGATCGGCGATTATTTCCCATCCGACAAATTGGGCCGCGCGGTTGGACTGTTCATCGGTTCGACCTATGCCGGGTCGGGCCTCGCGCTGATCGTCATCGGCTATACGCTCGCGGCTCTCGGCGAGCATCCCGACGTCGTCCTGCCTGTCGTCGGCGTCGTCAAGGATTGGCAGCTCGCCTTCATGCTCGCCGCGCTGCCCGGCTTTCTGTTCGTCGCCGCGATGCTGCTGGTGCGCGAACCGCCGCGTTCGTCGAAAACCGGGCTCGTCGGCGCGCCTACGCCGGTCGCCGAGACCTTTCGCTTCATCGGCGACAATCTGCCGCTGCTCGTGCCGTTGTTTCTCGGCATCCCGCTCCTGGCCGCCGCCAATTTTGCGATGAACGCGTGGGTGCCGACGTTCTTCATCCGAACCTATGGCTGGAGCGCGGCGGAGATTGGCCCGTTGTTCGGCGTCATGGTCATCGTCTGCGGCACCGGCGGCACGGTCGCCGGCGGTGCGCTGTCGGACTGGCTGGCAAAGCGAGGTACGCGCCTGCCGGGAATGGTCGTCCCGGTGGCAACCGCGCTGATCGCGGCACCCTTCGTCGCGGCATTTCCGCTTGTCGGCGATGCCACGACCTCGCTCTGGCTGCTCGTGCCCGCGATGTTCTTTGGCGCGATGCCGTTCGGCGCAGGGACAGCCGGGATCGTCGAGATCGCGCCCAATCGGATGCGCGGTCAGATGGTCGCGATCTACATGCTCATCGCGACGTTGATCGGTACCGGCGGTGGCCCTTGGACGATCGCGGCCTGGACCGATGGCGTATTGGGAGACCCCATGGCGATTCGCTGGTCGATCGCCGTCGTCGCCACCGCATTGTTCGTGAGCGGCGCGGGCGTCATCGCGATGGGGCTGCGGCGCGGAACCTCGAGCGCGCGCTAACCGCGATGATCGGGTACATAGCCCGGGTGCGTGACCGCGTATGGGATCAGCGCGGCGAGCAATGCCACCGCGAGCAGCCAGCTGGCGACGACGCGCGGCGCGACCGCCAGGCCGTGCCGGACCGCGAGGGCCGACGGAACCGCAATCACGGCGGGCAGCAACGACAGCATCGCCGCGGGTCCACGCGGCATCGTCGCGAGCGCAATCCCGACGATCGCTCCCGCGACCAGCCCGATCGCGAGCACATGGTCGATGACGCTGGTGGGACGATAATGCGCGACGCCCAGGGCAACGACGGCGCCCCAGCACAATAAAATGGCGCCGTCGGCCGCGAGCGGCGCAAAGCCGACACCCCAGACTATGATCGCAAGTCCCGCCATTGCGGCAAGTGCCAGCGCGGCTTTTGCCGGTGGGGCAAAGCCGACCAGCAGCGCAAAGCTAGCCACGACCATCGCGGCGGGCAACGCGGCCTGGATCACGCAGTCAGCCCGCTCGCGGCGGCAAGATACCATAAACCCGTCACCGCGATCATGCTGCCCAGCGCGCGGACGACGAGGCGACCGTTCGGTCGGTCCGCGATCAGGCCGATCGCGATACCCACCACGTGAAGCGAGCCGGTCGCGACGATGAACCCCAGGCTGAACGCGACGGGATCCGCCATCGACGGCAGCTCGGCCCCGTGCGCGTAACCGTGAAACAGCGCGAAGATGGCGACCGCGAACGAGGCAAGCCACACTGGTGCTCGCCAGCCGAACGCGACCGCCGATCCAAGCAGCACGACCGAGATCGCGATGCCGAATTCGACTGGCGGCATCGGCGCGCCGACCATGCCGAGCGCGCCACCGATTGCCATCACCGTCGGAAAGACGACCGGCAGCAGCACGATCAGCGGCCGCCCGAGAAAGGCACCCCACAGGCCAACGGCAACCATCGCCAGCAGATGATCGAAGCCTGAAAGCGGATGGACGAAGCCTGCCAGGAAACCGCCCGACAAGGCCGCACCACTGTGCGCCCACGCCGGCGTGATACCGACAAAGGCGACGAACACGAGCAATAAGCGTTGGAGTTTCATGATCGTCATGCGAGCTAAGCTTCTGCTATTGGAGGGTTGCGCCGTGCGGATCGGCCCGCCACCGAGCATAGAGCGCTTCATGGGAAGATGACAGTGAAACGAGCTTCAACCGCGATCATCGCAAGTGCCATGATCATCACGCCTGCGATAGCGCATGACTTTTGGCTTCAGCCCGAACGCTTTGCCATGCCCCAGCCCGGCACTGTGCCAATGCGCATCTTCGTCGGGCACGGCCCCGCACGCGACCGTTGGGGCGTGTCGGCCGACCGGGTGCTGCTCTTCCGTGCCATCGGTCCAGACGGCATCGTCGATATGAAGCCCGCGCTTACGCTCGATGGACCGCAATATGATGCCACGCTGTCGCTGCTCAGTGCGGGCAGCCACCTGCTCGTCTTCCAATCGAGCCCGGCGCTCAGCGACCTGCCGTATCTGCGCTTCAACGATTACGTTGCGATGGAGGGGCTGACCCCGATCAGCGAGGCCCGTGCCAAGGCTGGTACCGAACGCAGCAACGGTCGCGAAATGTATAGTCGGCGCGCGAAAGCGATCGTTCAGATTGGTCCGGTAACCGCGGCCGATGTTGCGCGCGTGACGCGGCCGGTCGGACTGTCGCTCGAGATTGTTCCCGAGACCCACCCATTGCTGCTCAAGCCCGGTCAAAAACTGTCGGTTCGCATATTGTACGAGAAAGCGCCGCTTGCGAAAGCGCTGGTCAAGTTGACCAATCTCGACGCCGACGACAAACCGCTGGCGACGGCACGTACCGACGCGGCGGGACGCGCTTCGTTCGCTATCCCGCCGCGCGGCTCTTGGCAGTTCAACGTCGTGTGGGCGCAGTCGACGCCGGGTAATCCCGCCGCCGACTATCGCACCACCTTCTCGAGCCTCACCTTCGGGCATTAGCTCGCATAACCGTCGTTATGGTTTTTGCAGCGGCTCGGTCGTCAAGCTCAACGGCGGCAAGTCCGACTGCACGGGCTTCCTCGGCTCGGCAGTCTGCGACGCATTGAAGAACGCGAGGAAGTTCGCGCCGATCCGCGTCTGGATGTTGGCAACCGGTGTCGGCGTCGGCGCGGGTGTCGGCGCCGGCGTGGGGGTCCCACCGATCGGAGCCCCATTGTCGGTAATGCGATTGCCGCAAGCGGTAATCGCGACCGGGAGCAGCAACACTGTCCCGGCCTTCATGATGGTCTTGCGATGCATCGACTATCTCCTGATTACGGGCGTGCGGGCACGGCGGCGGCGGCGACGAGAGCCGATTTCGGCGAGCCCGTAGTCGGCGTGTTGAGGTACGGGAACGTACCCTGCAGATCGCGTGCGCTGATCGGAGCGCCGTCGGTATATGCGACGTTTCCAGTTGGTGCCTGCGCAGGCGTGCACAAACCAAGGTCAACCGGAGCGCCGTTGACCGGTACCGGATAGCACAACCGGCCCATCGCGACGCGCAGGATGATGTCGGCCGCGTCGTCGCCAGGACGACGTCCGTTCGGGAAGCCTGCTAGATCGTCACCGACCACGCCGAACGTGCTCTGTCGTGCCTGTGGAGTCGGCGCTATGGCCGTATTCAAACGCAGCATCTCCGAAGGCGTAACGCGACTCAGCTGATTCACTGTCCTGATGCCGGTGAGGAAAGCTGCTACGAGATCGTTGCGCGGAAAATTGCTTGGCGCAAGACTGGCGAAATTCGTGCCCAGCGTGGCATTCACCGGTGCGCGGAACAGTGTGCTCAAAATTGCCGGGAAGGTTGGATTGGTGACGAAATCGGCAAGCGCAGCATCGCCCATCGGCTTGGCTGCGTTGAACAGGTCCTTGCTCCCGAGGCCGATAATGACTTCGTTGACCAGTGGCATGCCAAGGCGGGAAACCTGAACATAGGAACCGCCCTGAATGGTCGGCGCGGGATAGCTCGGCGTCGGGTCGAGCAGCCGTGCCTGTGGCAGGCTGACCGTCGACCACGCGCCAATCACCCCATTACCCGCACCCGTGACGCAAGCGATCGGCAGTTCCATCGCGATCGACGTTACGTTCTTGCGACCGACGAGATCGTCATTGTTGCGGTTTTGGCGAATACCTCCGGGAAAGCCACGCCCGTCATTTGCGAACGGAGCGCTGTCGCCTTCGATAGGCACGAAATTGACCAGATCGAAGACCTCGGTCAAATTGATTGCAAATGCCTCACCACGCTGCCCGACGAAGACACGGCCCGTAGTTGCGCAGCCCGGAATCGTTACGGTGTAAATAAATCGGTTTGCATACGCGGCATAGTTCGGGTTCGTTTTCGTTCCCACATAATCGATAGGCTTCGCGAAAATCAGCCCGCCCTGCGGGGCGTTGATCGTAGCGCGCGTTCCACTGCGACGATCACCAGTGATCTGCGTGATGGTGTAACCTTCACGCTCGTTCTGATTGGCATCTTCCGGGTTCGTGATCGGACCAATTGCACGCAGCGCGATCGGCACGTCCTTGCCACCGACATTTAGCGTAATGCCCGTGCCGTTGATGAGCGCATTGCTGAACTTGAACTGATACGTCAGATTTTCGACCGCGTCGCCATCATTGTCGATGTGGAACTCATACAGCGCGTCTGGATCCATCACGAAATAGTTGGGACCGCTGCTCGGATTTTGTTCGGGATAGAAATTGGCGATCACCGTAATGGTGCTCTCACGGCCAGGCTCATAGCTCCGGAACATGTAAAGATCGGTGTTGTCGACCTTCGGCGTCTTGGCGATATTCGGTGCCTCACGGTGGCTCGACGCGAACGCCGGCAATGCAGTGCAGCACAATGCCGCCGACGCCGTGGTCAGAGCTAGTTTCTTCAAGATCGACATCATCCGTCTCCTCAGGTGTTCAGTGTAGTTCAACGTAACGAAAGTGATCCAGCAATCAGCGACGCCAAGCGCGTGCCGACATCGGGACGAGGTAAAAGTGTTGGGTCCGGGTTCGCCTCACGCGCGGTGTCGAGGACATCCTGCCAGCGCCAGACGCCGGACCCGAGCGCAAGAACGGTGTTGTCACCCGTGCCCGGCAGAATGATCAGACGAGGACCGGCTTGCGGCTGCAACCGACAGTCAGGCGACGCCGCCGCAATGGTGTCGGCTATGGTGTCACGGATAGTCGAATGCGCGGCAAGGCTCTGTTGCGCATCACCCACGATAGGAACGATCCAAGCTGCGTTCCAAATCATGATCGCGTTGGCTACCGAGCGTTCATTGCGCGGGATCTGCGGGAGATCGGCGCGTACCGCTTCGCTCGCCACCAACGCCGCCTGAACCGGTGCGGTCAAATCGCAGTTGCCACCGGTATCGCCCAAGCTGGTGGTGACGAGCGAAACGTTTAGCAGGTTCGACGAAGGTAGATAAATCGCGGGTGGTGGAACCGCGATCGGCTCAACCGGCGTGGGTGGCACAGGACGCAGCTGTGACGCGCGCGGCGCAGCGACTTTGACTTGAGGAACGGTCGATTGAAAGTCGGACAGCGAGAGAACCGTAGTCTGCTGGACGACAGGCGATGACCCTGGGACAAAGATGAGCGCAATCACACCAAGATGCAGCCCAGCCGTCAATATCCAAGACGCAAACCGACGCTGCTCGGAATTAGCCGAGGGCAACTTCACCAAGCCAAAGCCATCTGCCCGAGCAAGAAAGATGCACTCATTCTCAAGTTCGACCGTCCAATCATCGTTTCGCACTACGCACACCTGAGGCGCACTCGAAATGCGACTGCTCCAGGCCACCGAAAATCTTCACGGCATCTGCCACGTAACGTTCCCTGTCAGACAACGGCTCATCGCAATAACAACACACATCAATGACGCTTGGTTTCGCATCGTAATGCGAGTTATCCTTCGTTTTCACAGTTCGTACTGCAGATATGCGAGCACCGCGCGAACCGCTTCAATTTCGATCCCATCACGCGTCGGCATTTCGGGATCGCCGATCGCGACATGTGCCAGCCCATGGGCGATTTCGGCGACGACCGGCGCGGCACGCTCAGGAGGTGCAACCTTGATTTCGTCGAGCATCGTCTGCGGCAGCGCGAGTATCAAAGCGACGAACGCGGGCCGCGTGCCGGCGTGTTTCGAATTGCCGCGGTGATACGCATGATCGCGGCGGAGATCGCCTTCCAGCGCGACGTGCAACGCCGGATTGATCGCATGCGCCGCGAACAGGCCGGCAACGATCAGCGTCACCGCCTCGGCAAGCGTGTCCGCCTCGTCGATGTCAACGTCCGCGACACAGTCGTACAGACGACGCGCATGTTCCGACGCCACCGCAGCCAAGATCGCTTCGCGGTTTGGGAAGTATTGATACAGCGAACCGATGCTCGCACCCGCGACGAGCGCGACCGAATTGGTCGTCACGGCTTCGCGTCCTCGGCTAACCAGAATGCGAGCAGCGGCTTCGAGGATCGCCTCGACCAACGCACGTGACCGATCCTGGCGCGGAAGCTTGCGAGCGACGGGTTGGAGCAAGCTGGTCATTGGTTCTCGCGACCCAGAGGAGGCTGTTTCGAGAACTAGATACGGGCTGGATGATAACACGGATGCGCAACGACCCAAGTTCGTTAACGGTTCCTGACCAATGCTGCCAAAACGTCAGTTAATCGCCCATCGTCTCGCGCTTCAGGATTGCGACCGTCGCCGCGCGCTTCTTAGCGTCACTGACCGGCCCCGATGAGATGATCATCGACGTGCCCGGCATGAACACATCGGGCTGCTCGATATAGGCAGAGATTGTCGCATCGTTCCAGATCAAGCCGCGGTCACGCGCCTTGGTCATGGCGTCCGAATAAGCAAAGCCCGGCGACGTTCCCGCGCGCTGCCCCCAAATGCCGTAAAGATTGGGACCGACCAGCGCTTTCTCGCCCTTCT
>JAYTAR010000226.1:0-1606 GCA_043737455.1 Sphingomonadales bacterium
GCGGGTCTGGCGAACGATGGCGGCCTGTACGTCCCGCGTCTCTGGCCGACGCTGACTCGCGATGAGATCGCGGCGCTTGCGGGTGCGTCGTACGTTGAAACCGCGATCGCGGTGATGCGTCCCTTCGTGGCAGGGGCGCTCGACGACGACGCGCTCCGCACGCTGTGCACGCAGGCCTATGGCCGGTTCGAACATGAGGCGGTCGTGCCGCTGGTGCAGCTCGATGCGCGGCACTGGTTGCTCGAGCTGTTTCACGGCCCGACGCTTGCGTTCAAGGACATTGCGCTCCAATTGTTGGGACTGTTGTTCGAACGGTTTCTCGAGCCGCGCGATACGTTGCTCACCATCGTCGGCGCGACCTCGGGGGACACCGGCTCGGCGGCGATCGATGCGCTGGCGGGCCGTGCCAAGGTCGAGGTGTTCATGCTCCACCCGGCGGGGCGCGTCAGCGAAGTGCAGCGCCGCCAGATGACGACGGTGCTGGCGCCCAACATCCATAATATCGCGGTCGACGGCGATTTCGACGACGCGCAACGGTTGGTCAAGGCGATGTTCGGTGACGCGGAGGCATGCGCGCGGCTGACACTCTCCGCCGTCAATTCGATCAACTGGGCGCGGTTGATGGCGCAGATCGTCTATTATTTCTATGCCGCGGTTCGGCTCGGCGCTCCGGGCCGTGCGGTTGCGTTCAGCGTACCGACGGGCAATTTCGGCGATGTCTTTGCGGGCTATGTTGCCGCCAAGATGGGATTGCCGGTCGCACGGCTGATCGTCGCGACAAATGTCAACGACATCGTCGCGCGTGCGATAACGACCGGCGATTATTCGTGCGGACCGGTGACCGCGACCGCGACGCCATCAATGGATATTCAGGTGTCGTCGAACTTCGAACGCCTGTTGTTCGACATGGCCGGGCGTGACGCGGTCGTGCTGCGTGGAATGATGACTGAATTTGAAAGCACGCGCGCATTGTCGATCCCGCCCGCCATGCTTGGCGACGCGCATGGTTTATTCGCGGCGCACGCGGTTGATGCCGATGCCATGGCAGGGGCGATGAGCTGGGCATATCGAAGCTGCGGGCAATTGGTCGACCCGCATACGGCACTCGGGCTTGCAGCGGCGCGTACGGTGGCCGTTGCGGACGACATTCCCGTAGTGACGCTTGCGACCGCGCATCCCGCCAAATTCCGCGAGGCCGTCGAGCGAGCGACCGGGGTGCGGCCCACCCTGCCGCCGCGCATCGCCGGGCTGTTCGAGCGGCAGGAACGTTATGACCGGTTGCCCGCGACTTTGGATGCACTCCGCGCCCATGTCTTCGAGCGTTCGGGGTAATGCGGCTCGACGCGCTGGTCGGCGATGCTTGGCAGGACTATGGGCTGATCGACACCGGCGGCGGACGCAAGCTTGAACGTTACGGACCTGTAAAGATCGTACGCCCCGAGCCGCAGGCAATGTGGGCACCCGCCGAGCCTTGCTGGTCGCCCGATGCCGAATTCCTGCCCGGCGCCGATGAGGACGGCGGCGGCCGCTGGCATTTCGCGCGTCCGTTGCCGCCGTCGGGCTGGCCGATCCTCTGGGAAAATCTGAGTTTTACCGCGCAGACGAC
>JAYTAR010000227.1:0-1602 GCA_043737455.1 Sphingomonadales bacterium
GCGCGCACCGCGAGCGTGGCAGGGTCGCCCCAGCCATCGACGTCGATCACGGTCAACGCCCGCGTCGGCTCGACGTGAAGACGTCCGAGATCGAACGTCGCCGGCGCGCCGGTCGCCTGCGCCATCACCTCGCCCCAATCGGTATCGTTCAGCAGCGATGGCGCAAATGCGTCGCGCGCGACGACGGTGTGGCCCGTCGCGGTGATGCGCTCGTACAGCGTCGGCGCAGGACGTGGTGCGGCATCGGTCGCAATGCCGACCGCGCGCTTCGTCTTGCCGCGTTCAGGGAGTGCCTCGCGCACGATCTGGATGCGCACGCGCTGCCCGACCGTCCAGTGCGCTGCCGGGCGCGCGACGAGTGCTTCATACGCGTCGACGCTGACGATTGCCCGTCCATTGGCATCCCGCGTAAAAGCCCCTTCGACCACGCTGTCGGCGCGTAGCCGCGCATTGTCGGGGTCGATCAGCGCTTCGACGACGACGCCGTCCGCGACGAGCGCGGCGCGTGCCTCGCCCAAACCCTCTTCGTACAGCCACTCAGGCAAGCGCGACGCCGCTCGCGATCAGCAGGTTGCGCGTTTCCCAAAGCGGCAGCCCGACGACGCCCGAATGGCTTCCCGCCAGCCAGCGCACGAATCCCTCGGCGCGCCCCTGGATGGCGTAACCGCCCGCCTTGCCACGCCATTCGCCGTCGGCGAGGTACGCGTCGATCTCGCGCAAGGTCAGCGGCTTGAACGTGACGATCGTGTCCGACACGCGCTCGCGCATCTTGCCGCTGGCGTCGACGACCGCGAGCGCGGTCAGTACATGATGCCGCCGCCCCGACATGAGCCTCAGACAGCCGCGCGCCGCCTCCTCGGTCTCGGTCTTGGGCAGAATACGCCGCCCCACCGCGACGACGGTGTCGGCGGCCAGCACGACCGCGCCCGCATGACGCTGTGCCACTGCCAGCGCCTTTTCGCGCGCCAGCCGCATGGCGTGCACGCGTGGCAGCTCCTGCTTCGACGGTGTCTCGTCGATGTCGGCTGCGTCGACCGCGTCGGGAACGATCCCCAATCGCGCCAGCAGATCCAGACGGCGCGGCGACGCCGATGCGAGGATTAGGCGCACATGGCGCTGGCTCAGGACGGACCCGGTCCGCCGCGCCCTGGCATGAAGCGATACGTGATGCGCCCCTTGGTCAGATCATAGGGCGTCATTTCGACGAGCACCTCATCGCCGGTCAGCACGCGGATGCGGTTCTTGCGCATCTTGCCCGCGGTATGGCCGAGCACTTCGTGATTGTTTTCGAGGCGGACGCGGAACATCGCATTGGGCAGCAATTCGACCACCTGTCCGCGCATTTCGAGAAGTTCTTCCTTGGCCATGCAGCCCTTTGTCAGCAAGAATGGAACGTGAAGCGCGGGCGCATAGCGGAAGGACTGCGCAAAGGGAAGCTTGGAGGGCGCGAAGCTAGGAGGGCGCGAAGTTACGAGGGCGGGGGGTCGTCGAAGAGATTGGTCGCGAACCCGTCGATGCTGGTCTGGTTCTTGGTTCGCCAATAGTCCTCGATGCCGTCCGGCCCCTTTGCCAGCGCCCACGCGTCCATCTGCGGTCGCTCGG
>JAYTAR010000228.1:0-4225 GCA_043737455.1 Sphingomonadales bacterium
CGACAGTCACGAGCACATGGGCATGACCAAGGGCGAATGGCGCAGGGCCGCAAAGCTCGTTCGCGATGCGGCGTTCGCGGCGTGCTCGCCCGCCGAGCGTGCCCGTGCCGGCGTGCTGCTGGCCGGGCTCGTCGCCGAGCGCATCGCCGACGCCGGCGTCGTGGCGGTCTATTTGCCGATCGGCAGCGAGATCGACACGCTGGCGCTGATCGATCGGATCGCCGCGGCCGGGCAGACGCTGGCACTTCCGCATGTCGCCGGTCGCCGCGATACGATGCGATTCCTGCACTGGGTACCGGGCGACCCGCTCCCGGCGGGGCCGATGGGGCTGCGCCAACCCGACGCCGCCGCGCCCGCGATCATCCCCGACGTCGTCCTCGTGCCGCTGCTCGCGTTCGATGCGCGCGGCCACCGGCTCGGCTATGGCGCGGGCCATTATGATCGGGCGCTGGCGGTGCTGCCGCGTGCGCGGCGGATCGGGCTGGCGTGGTCGGTGCAGCGCGTCGAGCATTTACCCGACGACGCGTGGGACGTGCCGCTCCACGCGATTGCCACGCCAACCGACTGGATCGAGCCATGACCGAACCGAGCCTGCGCAAGCCGATGGGGATGCTCTTCATCCTTGGCTTCATCACCTTATGGGTGGTGCTGGTGGCGAGCGCCTCACCGTGGATCGCGACGTTGCCGGGCATCGCGCAGACGTTGCTGTACCTTGTCGCGGGAACGGTGTGGATCGCGCCGCTGGGACCGGTGCTGCGCTGGATGGAGCGCTAGCGGCGAGACGCGGCAGCAACGCTATCGCGCAGGCCGCAAGCTCGGCCAGCGCGACAAAGCACGCCATAAGGCGCGGCTTTGCCGCGACTGACGGCGTGGGACCAATGGACGACTGGTCGGAAACGAGCCGTCGCGGCAAAGCCGCGCCGGCGGTCCTTTGCTTCGCAAGGCCGGCCGGGCTCATGCGCGTCGCGCACTTCGCCATGGCGCGAGTGACGGGACTCGAACCCGCGACCTCCGGCGTGACAGGCCGGCGCTCTAACCAACTGAGCTACACCCGCTTGCACAAGCGAAGGCGGCGCGATTAAGCGACGTGCCGCGCGCCGTCAACCCGCGTCACTATCGTAAACCAACTCATAACGACCACACCAACACCGCCTTTAACCAGATGTTACGCCCTGCGCACGCATGGGCTTCATCGGGAATGGTGGGTTCTTAGACGATGCGGAAACTATCACGTTTTGCTGGGCGCTATTGGCGCGGTGCGTTGTCGGGCACGGTCGGCGTCGGCGGCCTCATGCTCGCGACGCCTGCGCTCGCGGTCGGGACGACGGCGGGGACGACGATCAGCAACATGGCCTCGGCAACCTATTCGGGGCCGAGCGGACCGGTGACGGTACCTTCGAACACCGTCGACCTGCGCGTCGACGAATTGCTCAACGTCACCGTTGCCAACGCCGATTCGGGCGATGTCCCCGGGCAGCCGGGCGCGATCAATCAGGTCATGAAGTTCACCGTCACGAACACCGGCAACGGCTCCGAGGCGTTTCGCCTGTCCGCGCTCACCGCGATCGGCGGCGACGCGTTCGATCCGACCGCGACCTCGATCGTTCTCGATACGAACGGCAACGGGGTTTACGATCCGGGCATCGATACCGTCTACACCGCCGGGTCGAACGATCCGGTGCTCGCGCCCGACACGTCGATCAAGGCGTTCGTGCTCTCCACGCTGCCCGCCAGCGCGACCGACACGCAGCGCGGCCAGGTCGCGCTGATCGCGACCGCCGCCACCGGCAGCGGCGCACCGGGCACGGTCTTCCCGGGGAAAGGCACGGGCGGCGGCGATGCCGTCGCGGGTGCGACGACCGCCGAGGGGACCGACCGCAACTTCTACATCATTACCGCAGCCAGCGTCGCGCTCGTCAAAAGCGCGAGCGTGCTCGACCCGTTCGGCGGCGCGAAATCGGTCCCCGGCGCGACGGTGATCTATACTCTGGTCGCGACGGTCAGCGGCACGGGCAGCATCGCCAGCCTGGCGATCGGCGACCCGGTGCCACCCGCCACGACTTATGTGCCCGCGAGCATCACGTCGGATGGAACCGCGCTCAGCGACGCCGCCGATGCCGATGGCGGCGAATTCGGCGCGAACCGCGTTGCCGTCCGCTTCGGCACGGTCGCGGGCGGGCAGACGCGCACCGTCACGTTCAAAGTCAAGATCAACTGAGGAGACCCCCGATGCTTCGCCATGCCCTCATCCTTGCCGCGCTCGTCGCGCCGATGCCCGCACTCGCCGCCAACGACGTCGCGCTGACCAGCGAGATGTTCGTCGAGCGTTCGGTGCCGCAGCCCGGCGGCCAGCCCAGGCTGGTGCTCGAAAAGGTCAAGTCGGTCCCGCCGGGGGCCAAGCTCGTGTTCGTGCTGACCTATGCCAATAAAGGGCGCGCGCCGGCGACCAACTTCGTCGCAACGAACCCGGTGCCAAATGGCGTCGCGTTCGAAAGCGCCGATGGTGCCGCGGTCGTCTCGACCGACGGCGGCGCGACCTATGGTCCGCTTGCCGCCGCAAAGGCGCGCGCCGCCGACGGATCGCTGCGACCTGCGCGCCCCGACGAAGTGACGCACGTGCGCTGGGCCCTGAAGGCGCCGATCCCGGTCGCGGGCAGCGGCAAGCTCAGCTTTCGAGGCAGCGTGAAATAATCGAGAATTCCCCGCTTCGGGTGCCGGCGGGGGTGGGAACGGCACTAACGAAACAGGACCAGGGATATCATCATGACCAAGGGAACGAAGCTGCTGGCGACCGCCAGCGTCCTCGCTGTCTCGGCGCTCGGCACCGCCCCCGCCTTTGCGGCGGGAACGGTCGCGGGCACCGACATCGTCAACACGGTAAGCGTCAACTACGCGGTGGGCGGCGTGGCGCAGACGGCATTGAACACGTCGAACACGTTCAAGGTCGACCGCAGGGTCACGCTGACCGTGACCGAGCCGGGCAATGCCACGACCGTCGTCGCACCGGGCGCAGCGGGGCAGGTCACGACGTTCCTCGTCACCAACACGTCGAACGCGACGCTCGATCTCGGGCTGGGCGTCGTACAGCCCGTAGGCGGCACGGCAGCGCACGGTGGCACCGACAATTTCGACGTGACTGCGGTCACGATGTTTGTCGATACCAACACCAACGGTTCCTATGACGCGGGCACCGATCTGGCGGTAACCTGGCTTGACGAGATCGCGCCCGATACCTCGCGCACCGTCTTCGTCGTCGCCAATGTGCCGATCTCGCGCGTCAACGGCGACGTCGCGGGCGTTACGCTGACCGCGCAAGCGCGCGAATCGGGAACGGCGGGCACGCAAGGTGCGCTCGTCACCGAAACGACGGGCGCCAACACCGCGGGCGTCGATACGGTGTTCGCCGACACGGCGGGCGCAACCGATGCGGCGCGCGACGGGCAGTTCTCGGCGCGCGACGACTATACCGTGGCGGCGGCGACGCTGACGGTGCAAAAGCTGTCGACGATCGTTTCCGATCCGCTCAACGGCACGACCAATCCCAAGATGATTCCGGGCGCGGTCGTCCAATATTGCATCACCGTGGCGAACGCGGCGGGCAGCGCGACCGCGAACAGTATCGCAATCAGCGATCCTCTGCCCACGCAAACGACGTACGTGGCAAGCTCGGTCGCGCTGAACGGCACGGTCACCGCGGGCGTCTGCAACGCCGATGGCGGCGCGGGCGGCACGTATAACTCCGGCACGACGACGGTTGCGGGCACCATCCCCAGCGTCGCCGCCGGTCAGACGCGCACGCTCTATTTCCAGGTGACGATCAATTGATCCGAACAGACTCGGGCAACTGATCCGAACAGGCTCGGGTTCGCGGCGGCCACGGGGGGTGACGCTGCGGATCATGGGTGGGGGGTGCGGGTCGGCTGGTTGGGGACCGGCCGATCCGCAGCCCCCTCGACTGCCGGGGGCGCCGGCCGATGTGCGCTCGATGACCTCCAAGAGGCTTTAGCGATGGCCAAGATCGATTATCTGAAAACTGCGACCGCGCTGGCTGCCGTGCTCGTCGCGAGTCACGCGGCGCACGCGGCGGGGACGCTGGCGAACAGCGATATCGTCAACGTCGCGACGCTCAAT
Organism: Sphingomonadales bacterium; assembly: GCA_043737455.1. GTDB lineage: Bacteria > Pseudomonadota > Alphaproteobacteria > Sphingomonadales > Sphingomonadaceae > Sphingomonas_O. The sequence goes on from JAYTAR010000228.1 coordinate 4,132, forward strand.
TATTCGGTCGGCGGCGTCGGGCAAACCGCGATCACCGCGTCGAACACCTTCAAGGTCGACCGTAGGGTCAGTTTGACGGTGACCGAGCCTGGCA
>JAYTAR010000229.1:0-4223 GCA_043737455.1 Sphingomonadales bacterium
TCGCGGAGGCCGGATTCGAGGTCAGCGACGGTGGCAAGCCGATGAACGACTTCCTGCAATCGATCGTGGCGACGAAGGGGTGAGCGCCCCCTTCCCCGAGCGCAGCGAGGGGCTGTTTCGAGCGAAGCGAGAACGCTGTGCTTGCTGGGAGGGTCTCGCTAACGCTCGACACAGCCCCTCGCTGCGCTCGGGGAAGTAGGTGGCGAATGGGGACGGCCTCCACGTGGTGCGCGAGGGGAGCGGCGCTCCGCTGCTGTTCCTCGTCGGCTTGGGCGGGCGTGCCGAATTCTGGGCGCCGCAATTCGCGCGCTTCGCCGACCGTGACTGCGTGTCGTTCGATCATCGCCGGACCGATGATGTCACGACGAGCGTGCAGGGCCTCGCCGACGAGGCGCTTCGCCTGCTCGACGCGCTTGGCTTCGACCAGGTCGACGTAATCGGTCACTCGCTCGGCGGTGCGATCGCGCAGCATCTGGCGGTGCATCATCCCGAACGGATCGGCAGGCTCGTGCTCAGCGCGAGTTGGGCGGGGCCGACGCCGTGGTTCCAGGGCCTGTTCGACTTGCGCAAGCGCGTGCTGCGCAGCTGCGGCATCGAAGACTATCTACTGCAGGGCAATCTGCTCGGCAATCCGGGCTGGTGGACGATGGCGAACCATGACGCGGTGCGTGGCGGTATCGCGGCACGCGCCGCCAATTTTCCCGGCGTCGCCGTCGAGTGCACGCGCATGGACGCGGTGACCGCGCACGATCTGCGCGATCATGTGGGGTCGATCACGGCGCCGACATTGGTCATCTGCGCGCGCGACGATGGCATCACGCCACTGCCGCTGTCGGAGGAACTGGCGGCGGTGATTCCGGGCGCACGGCTCGAAATCCTTCGCACCGGCAGCCATTTCGCGCCGTCGTGCGTACCCGACGACTGGGCGGCACCCGTCGCCAAGTTCCTGGCATGACCGCGCCCGAATTCGGTCGCTTCCACGCGGTGATCGGTCCCGACGAGGGGCGCTCCTGGTGGCAGCCCGAGCCTGCGCGCGGCTGGGTTCAGGTCGCGCTTTCGCCCGAGACGACGCCGTATGACGGCTTTTCGGCGGGTACGCAGCGGCTCCCTCCGGGTTGCGTGGTACGCGAACACGGACATGAGGCGAACCACGAGCTGCTTTTCATCGCCGAGGGCACCGGCACCTGTACGATCGAGGACGATGAATACGTCATCGGCCCGGGGTCGACGGTGCTGTTCGGCCGCTACGCCCGCCATGTCCTCGTCAACACCGGCGCGACCGACATGGTGATCTATTGGGTGTTCATGCCGCCCGGCCTCGAACATTGGTTCGAAGCGATCGGGCGCGAACGCAAATCAGGCGATGCCATGCCCGCCGCGTTCGCGCGACCCGGCGACGTCGCCGCGGTGCACGAAAGGCTGCGCTTCGTGCCGCCCAAGGCGCGCTGACTGCGCATCCTGACTGCCTCCGACGTGGCGCGGCTGTTGCCGGTCGGCGACTGTATCAGGCTGATGCGGGCTGCGATGCGGCAGGTCTCGTCGGGCGCGGCGGTGCTGCCGCTGCGCCAGTTCGTGGCGATCCCCGGCGGTTCGGGCAAGCTCGCGGTGATGCCTGGCTTCGTCGCCGAGCCTGCCAGTTTCGGCGTCAAGATCGTCAGCAAATTCCCACGCGAGCCCGGCGACGCGCACGGTACGCATGTCGGAGCGGTAATGATCTTCGACGCCGCGCAAGGGCTGCCGCTCGCGCTGGTCGACGGTGCGACGCTGACCGCGATCCGGACCGCGGCAACGAGCGCGATGGCGACCGACGTGCTGGCACGCGCCGACGCGCGCACTTTGCTCGTCACGGGCGCGGGCGAGCAGGCGCACGTCCATATCGACGCGCTGCGCCATGTCCGGGCGTTCGATCGCGTGCTGATCTGGGCGCGCGACCATGCGCGTGCCGCGGTGCTCGCCGCGCGCGTCGACGGCGAGGCGATCGCCGATCTCGACGCCGCCGTCGCGCTTGCCGATGTGATCTGCACGACGACCTCGGCGACGAAACCCTATCTGCGCGGCGCGGCTTTGCCCGCCGGCGTGCACGTCAACCTCGTCGGCGCGGCGGTCGCGACGAGTGCCGAGGCCGACCGTGATGTTGTCGCGCGGTCGCGCTTCTTCGTCGATTCGCGCGCCGCGGCGCTGGCGGCGGCGGGCGAGCTGATCGATTCGGGACTTGGCGAAGGTCATATCTCGGGCGAGATCGGCGAGGTCCTGCTCGGGCGCGCCCAGGGTCGGCAGTCGGTCGAAGACATCACCGTCTACAAGTCGCTGGGCGTCACCGCGCAGGACCTTGTCGCGGCGCATGCGGTGTGGACGGCCGCGGTGACGGCAGGTGCCGGGATCGAGATCGATCTGTCAGATTGACGCGCGAGCTGATGCGCAAGCTGACCGCAGGGCGAATAAAGCGATAGCGGCGTGCGCGCGACCGACGCCGCGCTTCACAGTGTAGGCATGAACGCTGCGCCCGAACGTCTTCGCACCGCGCAGAAATTCGGCTGGGGCGTCGGTTCGCTCGGCAGTGTGACCGTCATCAACGTCCAGTCGCTGCTGCTGTTGTTCTACCTGACCTCGATCCTCGGCGTATCGCCGGTGCTTGCGGGAACCTTGTTGTTCGCGACCAAGATCGTTGATGCGGTGTTCGCGCCGATCGTGGGCGCGCGAAGCGACCGCACGACGAGCGCGATGGGTCGGCGGCGGCCATATCTGCTCGCGGGTGCCTTCATCAGCGCGATCAGCGTCGCGGCGATCTTCAATCCGCCGATCGGTGGCGACGCGACGGTCGTGTGGATCACGATCGCGCTCGTCGGCCTCGCGCTCGGCTATTCGCTGTTCAACGTGCCCTATCTGGCGATGCCCGCCGAGATGACGTCGTCGCCCGCCGAGCGGACCTCGATCATGTCGTGGCGGATCGGCTTCGTCTCGTTCGGCGGACTGGTCGCCGCGTTCGCGCCAGCGCTGGCGAAAGCGGCAGGCGGGGGCCCGCGCGGCTACGGCGTCATGGGGCTAGCGGTCGCGGCAATCGTGTTGGTCGCGATGCTGGTCGCGTTCCGTGCCAGCCGCACGCTCTACGGCGGACCCGCGTCGACCGGCGGCGGCGGGACCTATGCGCGCTTTGGCGTCGTGTTCGGCAACCGCCCCTTCATGCTGATCATCGCGGCAAAGGTGCTGCAGCTGATCGGCCTGGCTAGCATTTCGGCGTCGCTGCTCTTCATGGTCAAATATGTGATCGAGGGGAATGAGGTGCTGATCGCGGCCTATGGCGGAAGTGCGGGGCTGACCGCGATGGCGGCGATGCCGCTGTGGGTGTGGCTGGGCAAGCGCTGGTCGAAGAAGACGCTCTATATCCTGTCGTGCCTGTGCTTTGCGGCGGTCACGCTCAGCTGGCTGCTCGCCAGTCCGGCCGAGACCGCGCTGACGCTTGCGATCCGCGGCGTCGCGGCGGGTTTGTTCTCGGGCGGGCTGCTGCTGATGGGACAATCGATGCTGCCCGACGCGATCGACTGGGATTGCAAGCGATCGGGCGAGCGCCGCGAGGGCGTCTATGCCGGCGCGTACAGCTTCGTGGAAAAAGCGTCGATGGCGCTCGGGCCGCTGCTGGTCGGTTTTATCCTGCAGGCGTTCCACTTCGCGCCCAGGCAAGCGGTGCAAAGCCCCGAAGCCTTGACCGGGATCATCATCGGCGCCGCGGTCCTGCCCGCCGCATGCTACGCCTTGAGCGTTATTCCTTTGCTCGGCTATCAACTCGACAGCCGCCCGACACCGCGACCCGTCCCTGCCGCATAGGAGAGCTGCCATGAACTTCGAACTTCGCCAGCGCGGACGCGCATCGCTGGATTTCCTGATCGCGCTGAGCACCGAGGCGCGGCCGCTCGGCGGACAATGGGCCGGACAGCTGGCGGCGGCGGGGATCACCGCCGACACGCTTCCTGACGCCATCGATGCGCGGCACTCCATGATCGACACCGCGCTCGCCGACTCCAAAGCCTATGCCGCGTCGGGGCTGCTGATGGAATTCGCGAGCGTCGAGCATGGCCGCGTCGCGCGCGCGGCGTTTGACGAGTCGCGCGATCTGCTCGAACCCGAGCTCGACCGGCTCGAGCGCACGGGGCCCGCCACGCTCACCGCCGATCCCGACTTCGTCCAGCCCGATTATTTCCGCGACGTCTGGTTCCACCGCACCACCG
>JAYTAR010000230.1:0-1596 GCA_043737455.1 Sphingomonadales bacterium
AGCTACATGCAGTCGAAGGGTGTCGGCAGCGGCGTCATTTCGACCAAGGCATTGGGCGAGACCAACCTGCGCGTTCAGACCGCCGATGGCGTGCGCGAACTGCAGAACCGTCGCGTGGAGATCACCTACGGAGCCGGTGCAGGCCAGTAAGCCTCATCGACTTTGCGATAACGGAAAGAGCCGGCCGAAAGGTCGGCTCTTTTTGTTTGTGCGCGAAAGGCTTGTGTCGTTTGGATGGCGGCGGGGCTAAAGTATGCCAGTTGCGCCTAAGGCTCTGTTGACGGAAACTCCTGATGAAAATCGCGATGATCGGTGCTGGATATGTCGGCTTGGTATCGGGCGCCTGCTTTGCCGACTTCGGTCATGAGGTCGTTTGCGTCGACCTCGACCCCGACAAGATCGCTTTGCTCGAGCAAGGCAAGATTCCGATTTTCGAGCCCGGGCTCGCCGCGCTCGTCAAGGCGAACGTCGACGCAGAGCGGCTGAGATTCACGACCGAGCTTGCCCCGGCGGCGGCGGAAGCGGACGCGATCTTCATCGCCGTCGGTACCCCCTCGCGTCGCGGGGACGGGCACGCCGACCTCTCCTATGTCTATCAGGCCACGCGCGACATCGCCGCCGCGATCCGCAAGCCGACGGTCGTCGTCACTAAATCGACGGTACCGGTCGGGACGGGTGACGAGGTCGAACGCATCTTGCGCGAAGTGGCCCCCGACATCGAGACCGCGGTCGTTTCAAACCCCGAATTCCTGCGCGAGGGCGCGGCGATCGACGACTTCAAGCGCCCTGACCGCATCGTCGTCGGCTGCGAGAATGCGCGCGCCGAAGGGGTGATGCGCGACATCTACCGTCCGCTCTATCTCAACCAGTCACCGCTCTTGTTCGTCTCGCGCCGGACTGCCGAACTCATCAAATATGCGGCGAACGCGTTCCTCGCGACGAAGATCACGTTTATCAACGAGATCGCGGACCTTTGCGAAGCGGTCGGCGCGGATGTGAAGGACGTCTCGCGCGGGATCGGTCTGGACAACCGTATTGGTTCCAAGTTTCTGCACGCCGGCCCCGGCTATGGTGGATCGTGCTTCCCCAAGGATACGCTCGCGCTGCTCAAGACGGCCGAGGATGAAGGTGTGCCGATGCGGATCGTCGAAGCGACGGTGGCGGTCAACGACGGCCGCAAGCGCGCGATGGGGCGCAAGATCATCCAGGCGGCAGGCGGCGACGTGCGCGGCAAGTCGGTGGGGCTGCTCGGCCTGACCTTCAAGCCGAACACCGACGACATGCGCGATGCGCCTAGTCTCGCGATCGTGCAGGCGTTGCAGGATGCGGGCGCAACGGTGCGCGCCTATGATCCCGAGGGGATGGCGGTGGCGGCGACGATGCTGCCCGGCGTCGAGATGTGCGCCGACGCTTATGCCGTCGCCGACGGCGCGGTCGCGGTCGCGATCGTTACCGAGTGGAACGCATTCCGAGCGCTCGACCTGAAGCGGCTTGCCGCGCGCATGGCCGAACCGCGGCTCGTCGACCTGCGCAACATTTATGACCGCGCGAGCGTCGAGCGCGCTGGACTTGCCTATGAAGGGATTGGACGCGCGG
>JAYTAR010000231.1:0-1595 GCA_043737455.1 Sphingomonadales bacterium
GAGCCGGTGCAGGCAGCCGCTGCGCGCGCCTGGGCGATGCCCGAACGCGAATTGATGGTCCCGGTCGAGGGTGGTCGCGTTTGGGTTAGCGTCAACGGCGACCTCGAGGCGGCCGGTGCGCCCGTGGTTTTCATCCACGGCGGGCCCGGCGCAACGCATATGGGTTTCGGAGGATTGACGGCGCTTGCCGACCAGCGCGCGGTTATTCTTTACGACCAGCTGGACAGCGGCATGTCCGACCATCCTGGCGATCCCGCGAACTGGCGGGTCGCGCGTTTCGTCGGCGAGCTGGAAGCCATCCGCAAGGCCCTCAAGATCGAGCGCTGGCATGTCGTCGGCCACAGTTGGGGCTCCGCAATCGCTCTGGAATATGCCGCCATCCATCCCAGTCATGTCGCTTCGACGGTCCTTGGCGGAACCTTTATTTCGACACCGCACTGGATCCTGGGGACGAACCTCTTGATCCGCGACCTCGCTCCAGAGGTGCAGCGCGACATTTTCGCGTGTGAAGGCAATAATCGACCACCCGCCGAAACGTGCAAAGCGGCGGAAGAGGTTTTCTCCGCCGCGTATAACGGTCGTCCCGACGCGCCGCCACGCTCAGCCGAGGCGCAGGCCTATCGCAAGCGCACCCAGGGCAAGGGCTCCAATGAAAAGCTGTACAACACCATGTGGGGGCCGAGCGAGTTTTCGGCGCGCGGATCCCTGATCGGCTATGGCGCGACCCCGCTGCTCGCGAAGCTCGACGGCAAGCGCACCTTGTTCCTGGTCGGGCAGTACGATGAAGCGAGACTTGACACGGTGCGCGATTACGCGCGCCTGACGGCGGGCGCGGAACTGGCTGTGGTGCCCGGCGGATCGCACTCGTTCGGCGCGGAACGACCGGTGGAGACAGAGGGCCTGCTGCGCGGATGGCTGGCTCGCAAGGACGTCAGGTGATCATCGCCGTCGACGGGCCAGTGCCGGTGTCACACTCTCTGCGCTGAATGTCTGCTTTGGGTCGCAAGCGGACATCTCGGTCCCGCCATTGAAAAATTCCATGTTTGAAAATAATCCTGTCCTACACGCACAAACTATGTTCCAGATAGGTTCATGGATGATGAGCCAGTAGCACCGGATGCGCAACTATGCATCCCACCGGCGGTCGTGACCGTCTCGGGGGAGCCGGACTCCCCTGCCCTCGCGACCGATCTCGAAGACAGCTTTTTCGAGACCCGCCGCCTTCGCCACGACGGATGGGACGGGGCAAAGATGGCGCGGTTCTGCGGTACGCTGGCCGAAACCGGGGTGGTCACTTTCGCCTGTCGGGCGGCGGGAATGAGTGCCCAGTCGGCCTACTCGCTGCGGCATCGCCATCCTGTCTTTGACAAGGCGTGGGAAGCAGCCGTTTCCATCGCGCGCGAGCGACTGGCGGACGAACTGCTCGCCCGGTCGCTCAAGGGCGGCGCCGAGCAATTGCTCAAGGACGGTTGCATCGTTGCCGAGCGTCACACCTTTGACAACAAGCTGGCATTCGCCATCCTTCGCCGCCTCGATCGCCGGGCCGAGCTTGGCGCGACCTTCACGACCCCGGCCCGCGCCGACATCCCGATTCC
>JAYTAR010000232.1:0-4212 GCA_043737455.1 Sphingomonadales bacterium
ACACGCGTGCGGGTAACGATTACGCCATCCTATTTGGCTTCTTCGCGTCGACCGCAACGTTTGGAGGTCATTAGTTACGTTGGTGGACGACGCATTGAACGAGTTTTCGAAAACCGACGGAAAGGACATTGAGATGAGTAATTTGGCAACAGGGCCGATATACTCACGAATGGGAAAGATGTTAGCCGAGCACGTTGACGGCGACGGGGTCGGGACGTTTCTCTGGGCCCAGGCAGGTGACGCTTGGGCTGGTGCGGCAATATTTCAGGAGAAAGGAAACTTCATCGAGTATGTAAGCGCGGATCATGAATTGTTCGATCTTATACTAGAAGCCTGGGAAGCCGAAGACCCGGACAATCGTTGGTCTGAGCTGCATTATCGCATTCTTGACGGTCACTATAGCGCCACGATGGTTTACGCCGATCAGATCGATCCAGAAGAAGACGAGCTTGACCGACAAGATCGGCTCGTTCGGGAAATCTTCGGTGACAAGCCGATTCAATATCCCGATCCCTGATCGACGGGAGCCGTCGGCCGCATTGTGCGGCTAACGGCGGCGGGCCATATTCCGCTACATGACCATCCAAATCCGCACCGATCTCGCCGAAATCGACACGCCCGAGAATTTCGTGCCGCATCGTCCCCAACGGCCGCCCAAGGTCGAGGGCGGTAAACGCTTCACGCTGGTGAGCGACTACAGCGCGGCAGGCGACCAGCCGACTGCGATCGAGGAGCTCGTCACCACCGCGCGCGAGGGCGAGCGCAACCAGGTGCTGCTTGGCGTCACCGGCAGCGGCAAGACCTTCACGATGGCGCGCGTGATCGAGGAGCTCCAACGGCCCGCGCTGATCCTCGCGCCGAATAAGATCCTCGCCGCGCAACTTTACGGCGAGTTCAAGTCGTTTTTTCCGCACAATGCGGTCGAATATTTCGTCAGTTACTATGATTATTACCAGCCCGAAGCCTATGTCGCGCGCTCGGACACATATATCGAGAAAGAATCAAGCGTGAACGAGTCGATCGACCGCATGCGCCATTCGGCGACGCGGTCGCTGCTTGAACGCGACGATGTTCTGATCGTCGCCTCGGTATCGTGCCTCTATGGCATCGGGTCGGTCGAAACCTATTCGGCGATGATCTTCGACCTGAAGAAGGGCAAGACCGCCGAGCAATCGGAAATTATTCGCAAACTCGTCGCGCTGCAGTACAAGCGCAACGACGCCGCATTTCAGCGCGGCAATTTTCGCGTGCGCGGCGACAATCTCGAAATCTTTCCCTCGCACCTCGAGGATGCCGCGTGGCGCATCTCGTTTTTCGACGACGAGATCGAGGCGATCGTCGAGTTCGATCCGCTGACGGGCAAGAAGGCGGCGGCACTCGACTATGTCCGGGTCTATGCCAACAGCCATTATGTGACGCCCGGCCCGACGATGAAACAGGCGATGGAGGCGATCCGCCACGAGCTGACCGAGCGCCTCAAGGAACTGCACATCGAGGGAAAATTGCTCGAGGCGCAGCGGCTCGAGCAGCGCACCAACTTCGATCTCGAGATGATCGCCGCGACGGGGAGTTGCAACGGGATCGAGAATTATTCGCGCTTCCTGACCGGCCGTCTGCCCGGCGAGCCGCCGCCGACCTTGTTCGAATATCTGCCCGAGAACGCGCTGCTGTTCGTCGACGAAAGCCATGTCACGATCGGGCAGGTCAACGGCATGTCGCGCGGCGACCACCGGCGCAAATTGACGCTGGCGGAGTACGGCTTTCGCCTACCCTCTGCGATCGACAACCGCCCGTTGCGCTTCAATGAATGGGACGCGATGCGCCCGCAGACGGTATGCGTGTCGGCGACGCCGGGACCGTGGGAGATGGAGGCGGCGGGCGGCGTCTTCGCCGAGCAGGTCATCCGCCCGACCGGGCTGATTGATCCGCCGGTCGAGATCAAGCCGGTCGAGGACCAGGTCGACGATTGCATCAACGAGGTCAGGAAGACGACCGCTGCGGGCTATCGTACGCTCGTCACCACGCTGACCAAGCGGATGGCCGAGGATTTGACCGAGTATCTGCACGAAGCGGGCATCAAGGTCCGCTACATGCATTCGGACGTCGAGACTTTGGAGCGCATCGAGCTGATCCGCGACCTCCGCCTCGGCGTCTATGACGTGCTGATCGGCATCAACCTGCTGCGCGAAGGGCTCGACATTCCCGAGTGCGGGCTGGTGTGCATTCTCGACGCCGACAAGGAAGGGTTCCTGCGTTCGGAGACGTCGCTGATCCAGACGATCGGGCGCGCGGCGCGCAACGTCGACGGGCGCGTCATTCTCTACGCCGATCGCATTACCGGCAGCATGGAGCGCGCGATGCGCGAGACCGGGCGGCGGCGCGAGAAGCAGGTCGCGTACAACACCGAGCACGGCATCACGCCCGCGACGATCAAGCGAAACATTAGCGACGTCATCAGCCATTTGTCGCAGCGTGACCAGGTGACGATCGCGATCGACGAAGACCGCCCGCACATGGTCGGCCACAATCTGCGCGCCTATATCGAGGATCTCGAAAAACAGATGCGCAAGGCGGCAGGCGACCTCGAGTTCGAGACCGCAGGGCGGCTACGCGACGAGATCAGGTCGCTCGAGTCCGAAGAGCTGGGGCTGCCCGTGCACGAGCAGAAAGCGCCGCTGATTGGCCGCAGCAACGAGGGCAAGGCCGGCACGCGCAAGGACCGCTTCGGCAAGACGCAGCGCAAATGGGGCAAGGGGCGATAGAACAACTGCCGTTTACGGGTGTGCTCAACAAAATGCGATGTCTCGCCTATCCAGTGGCTCCAAGGTCGGGCCGGGCATCAGCCTTCACTTATACGCGCTCCGCCACCGGCACATAGTCACGCTGTACGGGGCCCGTGTAGAGCTGACGAGGGCGGCCGATTTTCTGCTCGGGATCGCTGATCATCTCATTCCATTGCGCAACCCAGCCGACTGTGCGGGCAAGCGCGAACAGGACGGTGAACATCGTCGTCGGAAATCCGATCGCCGACAGGATGACGCCCGAATAGAAATCGACATTTGGGTAGAGCTTTTTCTCGATGAAATAGCTGTCGTTGAGTGCGATCGCTTCGAGCTCACGCGCAACGTCGAAGATCGGATCGCTGACGCCAAGTTCCTTTAGCACCGCGTCGGCGGTTGCTTTCATCACTTTGGCACGCGGGTCGAAATTCTTGTAGACGCGGTGGCCAAAGCCCATCAGCCGGAACGGGTCGTCCTTGTTCTTGGCACGCGCGATATATTCGGGGATGCGGTCGGGGTGGCCGATCTCGCGCAGCATGTTGAGCGCGGCCTCGTTCGCGCCACCGTGCGCGGGACCCCATAGGCACGCAATCCCCGCCGCGATGCACGCAAACGGGTTCGCGCCCGATGAGCCCGCGAGCCGTACGGTCGAGGTCGAGGCGTTCTGTTCATGGTCGGCATGAAGAATGAAGATCTTGTCCATCGCACGCTCGACGATGGGATTGACCTCATATTCCTCGGCCGGATTGCCAAACGTCATGCGCAGAAAGTTACCGGTGTAAGACAGGCTGTTGCGCGGATAGATGAACGGCCGACCGACGCTATACTGATAGGCCATCGCCGCGATCGTCGGAATCTTGGCGATCAGCCGGTGCGACGCGATCAGCCGCTGTTGCGGATCGGTGATGTCGGTCGAGTCGTGATAGAAGGCCGACAATGCGCCGACCACGCCACACATGATCGCCATTGGATGCGCGTCGCGTCGAAACCCGCGATAGAAAGTCGCGAGCTGTTCGTGCAGCATCGTGTGCCGCGTGATCGTGGTCGAGAAGTCAGCCAGCGCGGTCGCGCTCGGCAGCTCGCCGTTGAGCAGCAGATAGCTGACCTCCATGAAGCTCGACTGATCAGCCAACTGCTCGATCGGATAGCCGCGGTGCAAAAGGATACCGGCGTCACCGTCGATATAAGTCAGCGCCGATTCGCACGCCGCGGTCGATGTGAAGCCGGGGTCATAAGTGAAAGCCCCGCTCTGCGCATAGAATTTGCGGATGTCGACAACATCGGGGCCGACGCTGCCGCTGAGCACCGGAAATTCCAAAGCCTTGTCGGCGAGCTCAAGCTTGGCGGTGTCACCCATGTGTGTCGTTTCCCTGTTCGATGCTCCGCGCATTGCGCCGCGTGATGGCGTCGTCAAGCCGCCCCAGCGTCGCCT
>JAYTAR010000233.1:0-1587 GCA_043737455.1 Sphingomonadales bacterium
CCTTCGTTACGCCAGTCCGCGCTGCGCTCCTCGAGATCGACCGTTCCATCATCGTCGAGAATGTCGATCGCGGCGTCGGCCTGCGCCTCTTCGACCCGGGCCGTCAACAGATAGCCGCCGCGACGCATTCCTTCAGAGTAAGTGTCGTGGTCGTCGGAAAACATCGACTTGAATGACTCCCACAACCCGCCGCTGGTCTGCTCGCTCGTGCCAGCCGAACTCGACTGGCCGACGCTATGCTGATCGTGGATGGTCACACAGTCGTTCGGGACACCCATCGCGGCGAGCTCAGTGCGCGCTTCCTCGGCGTCGGTCTTGTTGTCGTACATCGCGGTGATGGTGCGCATAGTCGTGGCTCCTTCGGGGGTGGTCAGACTGGTTTGCCGCTGCCCGGCTGGCGCTCGATGATCGCGCGCTGCCGCGTCAGCGTGACTTCCTGTTCGTGCGTCGTGACCGTCGCGCTGCGATGGATGCGCAGTTCCTCGACGAGCATCAGCCGCTTCTCGACGACGAGGATTTCCTCGACGACGGGCACCACGATCATGTCACCTTCTTCGCGCATCGGCGGAACCCGATCGACTTGGCGACCGATGGCGATGCGTTCGATCTCGACGCCGCCGCGCACCAGCTGCTCGACGATGCGCTCGGTGCGCGGCTCGTTGACGATGTCGATCTTGACGCGCCCGGTTTCGACCGCACGGCGACCGACGTTCAACTCCTCGGTGACGAGGGGGATGACCTGGTCGGCACTATCGTTGGGTCGGGAAGCGTTCGACATGGCGACAAAACCGCCTCGAAACACCCGCGTTCCAGACGTTTTCTACTGCCCGCGGAACTATGCTCTCGTGCACGAAACGGTTTAGCGGCGCGGCACGACGAGCAGTTGGCTACCTCCGCTCGCGACCGCGCGACCATCCGCTGTCCAGATGCGCCCGCTTCCGTGGATCAGGCCAGCGCCGGCAATTCCTGCGTCGAGGTCGGCGAGCAGCCAGTCGTCGGCTGCGGCGGGTCCATGGAACCAGATCGCGACATCGAGGCTCGGCGCGACGATCTGCGGATCGACCGCGCAGCCGCGCCAGAACGCGGGCCAGACCAACGTGTCGATCAGCAACGCAGCGCGTGCGGCGTCGAGGAATGCGTCGGCATCGGCGGGCCAGCCGAGAAAGCGCGTCCACTGCTGGAGGACATGGCCGCGCGGATCGGGGTTGGGCGGGCCGGTGAAGCCGACCGGGCGCGCGTCAAAATGCGTCCAGAACGGGTGCTCAGGATCGCCGACACGCGTCTTGTACGCAGCAAGTGTTTCAAGGCAGTCGCGCGCCGCCACGGCGGGCATCGCGAGGGCGGCGACCGGGCCCGCGTCGCGGCTGGTCGTCCAAACCTGCGCCTGGAGGAAGCGCTTGTCGCCCTGCGCGAAGGCGACGTTGAAACACGCCGAGCCACCGCCTTTGACCCGCTCGACCGACACCGCGATATCGCCGAATTCGGCGCGCCCGAGATACTGGACCGATAGCGTTGCCGGGCGGTGGCCGGGCTCGGCGACGCGGCCCACGGCGCGCAGCGCGATCGCCGACAGGATGCCGCCGTTGG
>JAYTAR010000234.1:0-1586 GCA_043737455.1 Sphingomonadales bacterium
GATCAGCCCCAGCTGGCGCGCACTGCCGCCATCCCACACGCGTCCCTGCGCGATCTCGTCGACGCGCGCGGGGGTCAGCTTGCGCTGCGCACTGACGAGTCCGACGAAGCGGCGGTAGGTCGCCTCGATGCTCGTCTGAACGATCGTGTCGAATGCTGCGTTAGTCCCGGCGAAGACATCGGGCTGGCCCGACAGCGGTGTGGTGCGGACGCCATCGCTGCTGACGCCAAGCTTCTTCAGCCCTGCCTCGAACGTGGGGATCACCCCGAACACGCCGATCGATCCCGTGATCGTCGACGGCTCGGCAAAGATGCGGTCGCCCGCCATGGCGACCCAATATCCGCCCGAAGCCGCGACATTGCCCATCGACACGACCACGGGCAGCCCCTTCGCCTTGGCTGCGACCAGCGCGCTGCGGATTTTTTCGGAGGCCAGCGCCGACCCGCCAGGCGAATCGACGCGCAGCACCAGCGCCTTATATTTCTCGCTGGCGACCGCGCGATCGATGATGCCGCTGATCGTGTCGCCGCCTGCAGTGCCGGCTTGCGCGTCGCCGTCCTGGATGACCCCTGCCACGGTAACGACGCCGACCGCGCCCTCGCCCCTGTCGCGCAGCGCGCCGATAAAGGGCTTCAGCTCGATCGCGCGGAATATCTTGCCCTTTTCGCCTGCGCCCGCGAGCTGAGCGACGCGGCGATCGAAGGCACTCCGATCGGCGACCTTGTCGACGATTCCCGCAGTCAGCGCCGCCTGTGCCAGGTCGCCGCCTGCGACCGCCTTGACCGGGTCGGCGGCGAATGCGGCGATCTGCGCCTTGGGTCGAGCCTTGGCGACGTCGGCCTGCCAGCCCTGCCACAGGGCGGTTGCGAGCGCGATGTTTGCCGCTTTCGCGGGTTCGGACGCCTTGTCGAGGAGATAGGGTTCGACCGCCGACTTGTACGTGCCGACGCGGTAGACGTGAACGTTGGCACCAATTTTTTCGAGCAGCCCCTTATAGTAAAGCCGCGATCCGCCCGGCCCCTGGAACAGCGCAAGCCCCATCGGGTCGAGCCAGATCTCGCTCGCGTGCGCCGCGAGCTGATAGGCATCGTCGCTATAGCCGGTCGCGAACGCGAGCACCGGCTTCTTCGCGCGTACACGGTTCAACGCTTCGCCGACATCGCCCAGCGCGACTTGCCCGCCGCCGGTGAAGCCATCGAGGCTCAGCACCACCGTCTTGACGCGTCCGTCGGTCGCCGCCGCGTCGAGCGCAGCGACCACGTCGCGCAGACGATACTGCTTCATGCCGCCGGCACCTGAGAATGCTTGGGTCGGGCTCAGGCTCGCGGGTTGTTCGACGATGCTGCCCTTTAGGTCGAGGACGAGCGCGCCGTCACGGATCGCCGGGGCCTTGCCGCCCGGCCGCGACGACAGCGCGGCGGCGAGCAGCCCGAAGAACAACAGCATGAGTAAAAGGACGAGCGCGTCCTTCACGCCGACGAGAATGCGCCACGCGCCGCGAACGAATGCCATGCTGCGAAAATCCTGCCAGAACCGCCCGATACACGGGCGCTTGCGCTACCGCGTGCGCTGCAGCATGTAAATAA
>JAYTAR010000235.1:0-4192 GCA_043737455.1 Sphingomonadales bacterium
CCGACAATAACAACCCCGACATTATCGTCACCGCGTCGAAGCGCGCGCAGACATTGCAGGACACGCCGATCTCGGTCGCCGTCACGACCGCCGCTTCGATCGAGCAATCGCAGGTCCGCGATCTTCTCGATCTGCAAACCCTCGTGCCATCGTTGAAAGTTGGTCAGCAACGCAGCTCGGCGAACACGAGCTTCTACATCCGCGGGTTCGGCAATGGCGCGAACAATGCGGGCATCGAGCCGTCGGTCGGCGTCTTCATCGACGGCGTGTATCGGTCGCGATCGGGCGCGCAGATTGGCGACTTGCCAAACATCGAACGCATCGAGGTGCTCCGTGGGCCGCAATCGACCCTGTTCGGCAAGAATGCCAGCGCCGGCATCATCAGCGTGATCACCGCAGCGCCGAGCCGGACCTTCGGCGGATCGATCGAGGCCAGCTACGGCAATTTCAATGCGGTCGTGGTGAAGGGCGTTGCCAGCGGGCCGATTTCGGAAACGCTCGCGTTCAGCATCGCGGGCAATCTGAACAAGCGGGACGGCTATGGTCGCGACCTTAACCTGAACATCAAAACCAACGATCGCAACCGCTACGGCGGCCGCGCACAAATCTTGTTCGAGCCCAGCTCGACGTTCAAGGTGCGGCTGATCGGCGACTATGATTATCTGAACGAGATTTGCTGCACGGTCGCCAATCTCGTCGATGGGCCCACCGGTGCCATAATTCGCGCGCTCGGCGGGCGAGTGAACTCGAACCAGCCTTATTCCTTCGATTCGTTCTCGAACATCCCGTCGGTCAATCGCATCGATAATTATGGCGGTTCCGCGCAAGTCGATGTGGGTTTGAGCGATGCGCTGTCGCTGACAAGCATCAGTGCCTATCGCGGCATCCGCAGCTTCGACAATCAGGACTCCGACTTCACGAGCGCCGATCTGATCGGACGCAACTCGACGTCGCTTAAGATCGACACTTTCACGCAAGAGCTCCGCCTCACGTCGAATTTCGATGGGCCGCTAAACTTCCTGCTCGGCGGGTTCTTCTTCGACGAAAAGATAAAACAGGCGAACCAGCTGAATTTCGGGACTCAGTTTCGCGCCTATGGCAACGCACTCATCGGGCAGGCGTCGAGCGGCGCGCTCAACGTGGCGCTGCTCGAGAACACCTTTGGCGCGCTCGAGGGCGCACCGACGCGTTATGTGAATACCTTTTTTCGCGCCGGTGACGGGCTCAACGAGCGCTACAACCTGTCCGACCGCTCGGTTTCGCTCTTTGGCACGGTCGATTTCAAGATTACCGATGGTCTAACGCTGACCGGCGGGCTGAACTACACCGACGATCGCAAGCGTTACGTGATTAACACGACGAGCACCGACGTGTTCTCGTCGATTAATCTCGATGCGCCGCAGTTTGCGCCGTTCCGCAATCAGCTGCTCGTAGGCGGCGGGCTTGCGCAGTTCGGTGTGAACGCGAACGTTCCGGCTCAGGTGAATGCGTTTGCGACCAATCCTGCGACGGCACCGGTTTTCCAGGCGATCGTCGCGAACGCTAACGCCAACCAGAACAACCCGGCTGCTAATCCGCTCGCGGGATTGCGTGCGTTCCAGTTCCTGCCGCCGTTCTTGAACGTGCCCAACGCTGTGGAGCCGGGCCGGACCGGTGACAGCAATCTGTCGTACACCGCGCGGCTTGCGTACAAGTTCTCGCGCAACGTCAATGTCTACGCAACCTATGCGACAGGCTTCAAAGCAAGTTCGATCAACCTATCGCGTGATAGCCGACCGACACCCGGCGATCTCGTTCGCATCCGCACGGGCGGGTTTGCGACGACGAACCTAAGTTCGGGTAGCCGTTCTGCGTCACCAGAGAATGCCGAGGTCTACGAAGTCGGTATCAAGGGCAATTGGCAGGGCTTCGGCTTCAATCTCGCGGTGTTCAAGCAGTCGTTGAAGGGGTTCCAGAGCAATGTGTTTCAAGGCACGGGCTTTGTCCTGGGCAATGCCGAGAAGCAGTCGACGAAGGGCTTCGAATTCGACGCGACGCTGACGCCGGTGCGCAACCTCACCTTCACGGCGTCACTGACTTATCTCGACCAGGTGTTCGACAAATTTATCGGCGGGTCGGCGTTCAATCCCGTCACACGCGTCGTGACAAACGTCGATCTTACAGGTCGTCGCAACACCGGCCCAGGCCAGTCGGAATTTTCGATCGCAGTCGGTGGCACATACATCCAGCCAGTCGGCGATCGTGCCAAGCTGCTCTTCCACGCCGATTTCGCGGTCGACAGCCCATATGTCGTTTCCGAAGGCTTGCCCGACAAGGCGGCACCGGAGTCGCTGAACGCGTCGGTCACGCTGCAGCTCGACAATGGTTTCGAGGGAACGATCTGGGGCCGCAACCTAACGAACCCGCGCTACAATATCGTGACCTTCCCGGGTGTTGCGCAATCGGGAACGGTGTCGGGCTACCCCAGCGGGCCGCTCACCTACGGCGGGTCGCTGCGCTACAAGTTCTGATATAAGCAGTCCGAGCGGGGCGATCGCTGCGCTCGGACTGGCTAAGCGTTATACTGTGGCCGCGACACCCTTGTCACGCATCAGTTCGGCCAGTTCGCCCGCCTCATACATCTCCATCATGATGTCGCTGCCGCCCACGAACTCGCCCTTGACGTAAAGCTGCGGGATCGTCGGCCAGTCGCTGAACGCCTTGATGCCTTGGCGGACGCCAGCATCCTGCAGCACGTCGACGCTCCCGAACTCCACGCCGATGTGCTCGAGAATGGCAACGGCCTTCGATGAAAAGCCGCACTGCGGGAACAGCGGCGTGCCCTTCATGAACAGCAAGACGTCATGCTTGCCGACCATATCGGTGATACGAGTATGCGAGTCGTCAGTCATTAATTCGTCCTCAAAGCGGTGCGGTAGTGAGTTGCAATGCGTGAAGCTCGCCGCCCATGCGCGGCCCCAGCGCGGCGTAGACCGCCTTTTGCTGCGCGACGCGGCTAAGGCCAACGAAGCTTGCCGACGATACGCGTGCGGCATAATGATCGCCGTCGCCCGCAAGGTCGGTAATCTCGACCGTCGCGTCGGGAATCGCCGCCACGATCAGAGCTTCGATCGCCGTCGCGGTCATCGGCATTACTGGCTTTCCATCAGCTGGCGTCGCGCCTCGACGGTCTTATCGGCCAGAGCGCTACGGACCATGGTCTCGTCGACCGCCACCTGTGCGGCGGTCAGGTCCCCCAGCACTTTGCGAAGCACGTCCTCGTCGCCCGCTTCCTCGAAGTCGGCCTGGACAACCGACGTCGCATAGGCCGTCGTTTCCTCGGGCGTCAGCGCCATCAAAGCCGCCGCCCACTGCCCAAGCAGCTTGTTGCGCCGCGCCGCAATGCGGAATGCCATATCCTCGTCACGCGCGAACTTGGTTTCGAACGCATTGGCGCGTTCGTCGAAACTGGACATGGCAGGCTCCCGCTGTGCCGCACCGAGATAGGTTCAATCGAGCGTCACGACAACCTTGCCGATCGCGTTGCGGCTCGCGAGGTGGGCGATCGCCTCGCCGCCGCGCGCAAGGGGGTAGGTCGCCGTGACCTTGGGCGCGATGCGACCATCTTCCCACAGACGAAACAGCCGTGCGACGTGCGTTGCATTGTGCTGCGGATCGCGTGCCGCGAACGCGCCCCAGAACACGCCGCAGACATCGCAGCTCTTGAGCAAGGTGAGGTTGAGCGGGAGACGCGGGATGCCGGCGGGAAAGCCCACGACGAGATAACGTCCCTCCCAGGCGATCGAGCGCAGTGCAGGCTCGCAATAATCGCCACCGACCGCGTCGTAGACGACGTCGGCTCCGCCCTTCCCGACCGCTGCCTTGAAGCTTTCGGCCAGAGCCTTCGACGCGTCCTTGTCGAACGGCCCGCGGCCATAGATCACGACCTCGGACGCACCCGCCGCGCGCACGGCCGCCGCTTTCTCCTCACTCGACACGGCCCCGACCACGCGTGCGCCGAACGCGATACCGAGTTCGACCGCTGCCAATCCGACCCCGCCCGCGGCGCCCAGCACGAGCAACGTTTCGCCCTCGACAAGCCGTCCGCGATCGACCAGCGCATGGATCGAGGTGGCATAGGTCAGCAGCAGCGCCGCCCCATCGACGAAGCTGCGACCTTCGGGCAAGTGATACGCCGAAGCTGCTGCAATCA
>JAYTAR010000236.1:0-1583 GCA_043737455.1 Sphingomonadales bacterium
CCTTTGAACCCGGCACCGATCGGCTTCTTCCGCGCGGTCGTGACGGTACCGTCAGCGCTACGTTCGGAGACCGCGACCAATTACAACGCGGGGATCATCATCCAGCCGACGTCGGCGATCCGGCTCAGCGTAGACTATTGGCGCTACGATTACCGCGACATCATCATCAAGCAGAACGCCCAGGCAGTTGTCACCGCCAACCCACGCGACCCGCGTGTCATCCGCCCGCTGGGCCCGACGGGGCCAATTTCGCAAGTCCTCGTCTCGTTTCAGAACCAAGCATCGGTGCTTACCGACGGCATCGACATTGCCGCATCGATGGAAGGGCCGATTGGCGGCAATTTGCGCGGTGCGCTGACGACGACGGCGACATATATCAACAAATATGTCACCGACATCGGCGCAGGACGCGAGGACCTGGCGGGCCTGCGCAATTTCCAGAACTTCGCGCGGTCGTTGCCACGCTGGCGCTCGACGACGACGGGTACGCTGTCTTTCGGGCAGCACGCGTTCTCGACGACGTTCACCTTCATCGACAGCTACCGCGAAAACGTGTTGCCACGCACCTCGCCGGTCAACGGGTTCAAGGTCGGCAATTTCGCGACCTTTGATTTCCAATATGCTCTGCAGCTGAAGCAGACCGGCAGCACGATCCGCATCGGCGTTTTGAATGCGTTCGACAAATATCCGCCCACGATCGCGGCACCCGGCGATCTCCAGGGGTTCGACCGGCTGATTCACGATCCGCGCGGGCGGATGTTCTATGTGAAGCTTCAGCAGAACTTCTGACGTGCTCCGCGAGCTGCGGATCTACGAATTGCGGCCAGACGGCGAGGCTCATGTCGTCCGCCGCCTGACCGAATACATGCCGCCGCTTTTTGCGGCGCATGGGTTCCGCCCCGTCGGGCAATGGCTCGCGGTCGGGTGCGAGCCGAGCGATGCGTTCGTGTGGATGCTGCATTGGCCGGACTGGAACACGCGTGCGGCGGCGTTTGCGGCACTTTATGCCGACCCCGGCTTTGCCGCTGCGATTGCCGCGACGCAGCCCGACGGGCCGTGGCTGACGCGCTTCCATGTCTTGTTCCTTACCTCTTCGGTCGCACATCCCGCGATTGCCGGGGAAGCTGCTGGCGTGATCGACGAGCTGCGTCTGGACGAAGTGGTTCCCGGCACCGCGACGCGTCTGTCGCAAACCATGCGCGACGAGGGAGTAGCCCGCATCGGCGCGGCTGGCGGCACATTGCTCGGGCACTTCGATGTCGTGTCGGGGTGGCCGCTGCAATGTTTTGCGCAACTGTCGCGCTGGCCGAAGGAAATCGTCCCCGAAGCTGCCAACGCAGGCGTAACGCGATCTACTCGTTGGCTGCTCCGCCCGCTTGATCATTGCCGGGCCAAGATTGGTCTGGCTTAGACACGCAGCCCGTCGAGCAGGGCATCGACGACCAGGTCCGACTGCGCCTCGATCGTCGCTTGGTCGAACGGTGACCGGCCCAGCAGACGTTCGGTCATCGGCGCCAGATTGAATAACATCGCCGCGCCCGAATGCGCGAACATCATCACCAGATACGGGTCGTGGGGCTTCA
>JAYTAR010000237.1:0-4187 GCA_043737455.1 Sphingomonadales bacterium
GCGTTCGGCGAGGATGCGGTGCCGGTCGGCTACCGGCTCCACACCGCGAGCCTTGCGCCGCTGAGCGAGGAACTGGCGGCGCGCGGCTTCGTGGTGGCGACGACAGTGACGCGCGGCGACGTCGTCGCGTTCCGGCCCGGCCCGGCGCAGCTTCATTTGGGTCTGTGGACCGGCACCGCGCTGATCCACGCCGACGCAGGCATCGGGCGCGTCGTCGAAACTCCCGGCGCGCCGAGCTGGGCGACGATCGGCATCTGGCGAAAGGGAGGCTGACGATGGCGACTTTGGTATTGACCGCCGTCGGTTCGGCGCTCGGCGGCCCGATCGGCGCGGCAGTCGGCGCGATCGTCGGGCAGCAGATCGACCGCGTCGTCTTCAAGCCCGCGACGCGCCAGGGTCCACGCCTCGGCGACCTCGCGGTCCAGACCTCGACCTATGGCAATCGCCTGCCCAAGCTGTTCGGGACCACGCGCGTCGCGGGCACGGTGATCTGGGCGACCGATCTGGTCGAAACGCGCACGCGCCAGTCGAACGGCAAGGGTCGCGGCGCGACCGACGTCTTCAGCT
Organism: Sphingomonadales bacterium; assembly: GCA_043737455.1. Taxonomy (GTDB): domain Bacteria; phylum Pseudomonadota; class Alphaproteobacteria; order Sphingomonadales; family Sphingomonadaceae; genus Sphingomonas_O. The sequence goes on from JAYTAR010000237.1 coordinate 568, forward strand.
ATACCGCGTCGTTCGCGGTGGCCTTGTCGGCACGCCCGATCGTCGGGCTCGGCCGGATCTGGGCCGACGGCAAATTGCTGCGCGGCCTCGGCGGCGACCTGAAGGTGCAGACGCAGCTGCGCGTCCACGACGGCGCGGAGGACCAGGCCGTCGATCCGCTGATCGCCGCGCACGAAAGCGGCGGCGCGACGCCCGCTTATCGCGGCATCGCCTATGTCGTGTTCGAAGCACTGCAACTCGCGGACTATGGCAACCGCATTCCGTCGCTAAGCTTCGAAGTGATCGCCGACGCGGGCGCGGTCGGGTTCGGAACGATGATCGCCGAGCTCGGTGGCGCCTTGGTCGAGGCCGCCGCCGGGCCACCGCTCGACGGCGTGGCGGCGACGGGCGATACGCTGCGCGGCGTGATCGAGGGGTTTGCCGCGACTGTGCCAGTGCTGGCCGGGGGCGTCGGCGATGCCGTCCGCCTCGACTTCGCGCCGCGCGGCGTCACGCCACCGAGCGCCCGTGATCACGGGGCCTATCGCGGGACGTCGCGAGTGCCGCGCGCGACGCAGGCGATCGATCCGCTCGAAGCGACGCCAGTCGCGGTGACGCTCGCCTATGTCGACGCTGCGCGTGATTATCAGCCCGGATTGCAACGCGCGCGGCGCGAAGGCGCGGGCGCGTGCGAGCTGCGGATCGACTTGCCCGCGGTCGTCCCCGCCGCAACCGCACGCCGGCTGGCCGAGGCGATGGTCGCGCGCTCCGGCGTCGAGCGGCGGCGGTTGTCGATCGCGCTGCCGTGGCGCGCGCTCGATCTGCGCCCGGGCGACGGCTTTGCGTATGCAGGACGTGACTGGCGAATCGCGCAGATCGCGCTCGAGGACATGGTCGTACGGCTCGACCTAATCGCGGCGAGTGCCGCACCGGGCGGGGCAGGCGCGGGACCGGTCGCGGCGGGGCGATCGCGTGCCGAGGTCGATGCGCCGCATGGGGTCACGACGCTGGCCCTGGTCGACCTGCCGCCGCTGGGAGAGCCGCCCGCCAGCACGCCACAGGTCGCGGTGTTCGCGAATGGCGGATCGCAAGGGTGGCGGCGCGCGGCGCTGCTGGCCAGCAGCGACGGCGGCGTCGGCTTCGTGCCCGCGGGCGTGACCGCACTGCCCGCGATCATGGGCATTGCCGCGACCGTGCTCGGCGCGGGGTCGACCGCGCTGATCGACCGGCGCTCGATCCTCGACGTCGACCTGCTTCGGGGTGATTTGATGCTGTTCGATGCCGACACCGATGCGCTGCTGAGCGGTGCGAACCGAGCGATGATCGGACGCGAGGCGGTGCAGTTTGCGCGCGCGCAACCGCTCGGCGGGCGGCGGTGGCGGCTGAGCGGCCTGTGGCGCGGGCGTGCCGGGACCGAGGGCGAGGTCGCGGGGCATCGCCCCGGTGAGGTATTCGTCCTGCTCGAGGAACGTGCGATGGCGATGCTGCCGCCATCGCTCGCGGTGCCCGGCGTGATCGTGATGGTCAGCGGCATCGGTGACGACGACCCGTGGCCGACCGCTCGCGCGACCGACGTCGGCGCGGCGGTCCGTCCGTTGTCGCCGGTCGCTGTCCAGGCAGCACGGGTGGCGAACGGCGATACGATCGTCACCTGGACCCGGCGAAGCCGTGCTGGTTTCGGGTGGCGCGACGCCGTCGACGTGCCGCTCGGCGAGGAGCGCGAGGCGTACCGCGTGACGCATGCCGGTGCGGCTTCGATCGCTGCCGACCTGACCGAGCCCTCCTATCTTTACAGCGCCGGAGCGCGCGCCGCCGACGGTGCGGCGGGGTTTGCGGCCGTGACGATCGCCATCGCCCAGATTGGGACGGGTGGCGCGTCGGTCCCCGCGCTCATCGCCGTTCCAACCACTTGAGGAGACCGAAATGGCCGTAACCGACCGCCTTACCCTGCCGCTGCTCAGCGCAGCCCAAGCGCAGAAAGAAGTGACGCACAATGAAGCGCTCGCGCTGATCGACGCCGCAGTTCACCCGGTCGTGGTTGCTGTCGCGCCTGTGACCGCGCCGGCTGCCCCGAACCCGGGGCAATGCTGGATCGTCGGCGTCGGCGCGAGTGGCGCGTGGGCAGGACAAGAGGGCAAGCTTGCGGCATGGACCGTCGGCGGGTGGCGGTTCGCCACCGTCCCCGAGGGCGCATCGGCGTGGAGCCTGGCCGACGGATGCGCCGCGCGGCGGACCGCGACCGGGTGGTCGATCGGTGTGCTCGCCACGCAAAAAGTCACCGTCGGGGGCATGCAGGTTCTGGGTGCGCGTCAGTCCGCGATCTCGACACCAGCTGGCGGTGCCATGGTCGATGGCGAGGCGCGGGCGGCGATCGCGGCGGTACTCGCTGCGCTGCGCGGGCATGGATTGATTGCGCAATAATGGAACCTTTCGCACCGGCTCGTGTTAGAGCGCCCGACCCGAAGGCTGCGACGGTTGGTTCAACGGCGTAATTCATATCTATTCATGTGAATTGCCCGCTTGCGTGCTACCGTTGCTTTGGCTAGGGCATTCGCGCTGTCCGACGTGACACATTGAAAGGGGATTCTTATGCGGAAGCTTGCCATTGCGATGGCCCTGGCCTCCACGGCGATCGCAGGACCTGCGCTCGCTAGGGACAAGGCTTGGTACATCGGCGTCGAAGGCGGCGCGATGATTGTCGAGGACATGAACTATCAGCTGCGTGGTACATCCACGACGGCACTTCGCGTCGATCACAATACCGGCTATGATGTCGATGGCATCATTGGTTACGATTTCGGCATGTTCCGCCTTGAAGCAGAGGTTGGCTACAAGCGTGCTCAGGTCGACAAGATCCGGACGACGATCCCGTTCTCCGGGATTCCGGCGGGTTCATATGACCCGACGACGCGCGGTCATTCGTCGGCCCTGAGTTTCATGGTCAACGGGCTGCTCGATTTCGGCAGCGACGAAGGCATCAATGGTTACGTCGGCGGCGGTGTCGGCGTAGCGCGGATCAAGGCGGTGAATTACACCGTCCTGCCGAGCACGATCATTGAAGATTCGGATACGGGCTTCGCCTATCAGGCGATCGCCGGCGTCCGTTTCCCAGTTACCACCAATATCGACCTGGGGCTGAAGTATCGCTTCTTCAACGGCGAGGGCGTCAATGTAACGGCGCGTAATGGTGCTGGCCTCGATAGCCGGTTCCGTTCGCACAGCTTGCTGGCGAGCCTGGTGTACAACTTCGGTGAGCCGGCTGCACCGCCGCCACCGCCACCACCACCACCACCTCCTCCGCCGCCGCCTCCCCCGCCGCCGCCTCCGCCTCCGGAAGTGGTTTGCACTCCGGGGCCGTACATTGTGTTCTTCGAGTGGAACAAGTCGGACATCACGCCCGAAGCTTCCTCGATCCTCGACAATGCGGTCGCGGCATACGGCAATTGCGGTCAAGCGCAGGTCGAACTTCGTGGGTATACCGACACGTCGGGTACGCCGAGGTACAACTTGGGTCTGTCGCAGCGCCGCGCCGACGCGGTCAGTAGCTACATGCAGTCGAAGGGTGTCGGCAGCGGCGTCATTTCGACCAAGGCATTGGGCGAGACCAACCTGCGCGTTCAGACCGCCGATGGCGTGCGCGA
>JAYTAR010000238.1:0-1578 GCA_043737455.1 Sphingomonadales bacterium
GGCGCAGTCGAGGGCCTTGCGCGCCATTCATGGCCGGGCAACGTGCGCGAGCTCGAAAATCTCATGCGGCGTCTCGCCGCCCTGACCAGCGGCGAGCGCATCGAGGAGGCGCAGATTGCCGCTGAACTTCGCGGACCCGGTACGATCGCTGTCGCTCCCGACAATGGGCTTGCAGCATCGATTGCCGCTCATCTCGCCGAGTATTTCTCGATTTTCGGCGAGGACCTACCCCCCGATGGTCTCTACGACCGCGTCCTCGCTGAGGTCGAGCGACCGCTGTTGACCCATGCGCTCGCCGCGACGCGCGGTAACCAGATCCGCGCTGCACGGCTGCTCGGCATCAACCGCAACACGCTGCGCAAGAAGCTTGCCGACCACGAACTCGATGCTGGGGCATCCCGCCGCATCTAGTCGCAAGCGCGCAACGACTGTGTTCCTTTTGCCACGATATTGGTTTAAGGCTGGCTGCGATGGCTACCGCCGCGTTCCCGAATACCAGTCGCTGGCGTAGCTTTCGTCGCCGCTTCAACCGCTGGGTCAGCCGCGTCGACCTGTATCCGCGGCTCGAGGTTGCGATCGCGTTGCTCGTCGTGGCACTCGGCTTTGCGAGCTACGCCGTACTGACCGGCGAGCAGGGCAAGGGCTATTCGCCGCCGCTTGTCACATTGCTGCTCGTCGCCAACCTGGTGCCGCTGATGGCGCTGATCACGCTGATCGCGCGGCGCGTCGCGATCCTGCTCAGCGCGCGTCGCAAGGGCACCGCGGGCGCGCAATTGCACATTCGTCTCGTTGGGCTGTTCGCGGCGGTCGCGGCGGTCCCGACCCTGCTCGTCGTGATCTTCGCGTCGCTGCTGTTCCAGTTCGGCGTGCAATTCTGGTTCTCCGACCGCGCGCGTACCGTCCTCGACAACGCCGATCAGGTCGCACAGGCTTATGTCGCCGAGAACAAGCAGCGCATTGCCGCCGACATCGAACCAATGGCGGGCGATATAAGCCAGTACGCGCTGGATTATGGCCTCGGCACCCCGACCTTTGGCGACGGGCTGTTGTCGCAGGTCCAGCGTCGCGACCTCACCGAGGCGGCGGTCTTCGGCGTCCGCGGGCGCGAGCGTCTGATCTACGCAAGCGTCAATATGGAGCAGCAAGCCCTCACCGCGCGTATCGCCAGGCTCGACCTCGCCAATTTGCGCGTCGGCAATGTCCAAGTGCTGGCCAGCGCGGGAGATCGCATCGAAGGCGTCATGCGCATCGACCCTGTCCTATCCCGCTACATTTACGTCAGTCGCAAGGTCGATCCGCAAGTCCTTGCGCAGGTTGCCAGAACCCGTACCGCGCTGAGCGACTACAAGGCGCTCACCGACCGCAGCCGCGCATTGAAGTGGCGCTTCAACGTCATGCTGATGGTCGTCTCGCTGCTCATTCTGGCCGCCGCGATCTGGTTCGCGCTGTGGCTCGCCAACCGCCTCGTCACCCCAATCGCCAAGCTCGCGCACGCTGCCGAGCGCGTCGGTGCGGGTGATCTCGATGCGCGTGTCGCAGTGCGCGGCGCCGGCGACGAAATCGGCACGCTGGCGCGCG
>JAYTAR010000239.1:0-1573 GCA_043737455.1 Sphingomonadales bacterium
TCAGCCTCGAGGCAGCGGCGGCGTCGCGCCTGGCCTATGCAGTCCTGTGGTTCGCGCTTTACGCCGGGTTCATGAAGCGGTTGATCGCGTTTCGCTGGAGCGCGCTCGCGATCGTCTATGTGCAGAGCATGGCTTGCGCGATCGCCACGATCGTGCCGCTCGTCATCATCTGCGGGGGACTGCGCGTCCCCGCCGACCTCGGCTTCGTCACGCTCGCGCTCGCCGCGATCGCCGGTGTGCTGGGCTGGGCGGCGATGCTATTCGTGGTGCGCCATCCCGCGCGGCTCGAGTTCATCGAGATCGCGCAAGGAGCCTTCACCAAGCTGCGCGCGATGCGCTCACGCTGACGCCGCGCGCATCCGCGTGAGCGCTTGCCGATCGAACCACCACAGCCGCGGATCGCGGCGTGGTTCGAAGCGGTCGAGCCAGTCGGGATACAGCAGGGCAAGGCGTTGCGGCAGGCCGACCGGGCCGAGCCCGCGCATGATGTCGCTGATGATGCGATTCTGGAAATGGCGAACACTATACGCGATCATGCGCCGATACTGGACGTGCCAAGTCGCCGGATCGGTCAATCGCGTCGGCTCGCACTGCCAGCCCGCTCCGTCGCACGGCACGATGCGCGTGTCGCGCCACTGCGCTTCGTCGGCGAGGTCGGTCTTGACCAAAGCCGCGACCAGCCCGTCGTCGCCGACCAGATCGTCGGGCAAGCGAACGCCCGCCACCCGCATCCTGGCGACGAAGCTTCCGCGCAACGCGTAGAGATCGCCGAACAATCCGCGTTCGGCATGCAGGCTGGCGCGATAGCCAGCGGCGTTGCGGCCATTGAGCGGCATGCCCGATACCGCATTCGCGTCGGGATTGGCCGCCAGCGTCGCCGCGAGCGCCGCGACCGAGCCGGGTGCGATCACGGCATCGCCATCGACGAAGACGTGAGTCGCCGCCGCCGGTCCCTCGTCGAGGACGAACCGGTTCCAGCTGCGCGCCTTGCCGCCCTGGGCATAACGATGCACCGTCGCGCGACCGGCGGCGACACGCTCGGCGATGTCGGCGGTCGCGTCGGTCGATCCGTTGACGACGACATGGACTTGGATGCCGGGGGCACCAAGCGGTAAGCTTTCGAGGCACGCGGCGACTCGGCGCTCTTCGTTATGCGCAAGCACGGTGACGACGATCGTCATCGTTGCGCGCCGCCATCGATGCGGAGCGCCAGCGCGCGAGCGTCATCGAAGGTCATGGCATCGTTGAACATCGCATCGGCTTAGCGGACCTGACGCTAAAACGCGCTTAAGGTCGTGGGAGGCGCGCTTCGAGCTGAGTTCTGGCTCGACACTGTGCGGTGTCCTGGGCAGTGTCGCGAGATGCGAACAGTCAGCTACACGCAAGCTCGGGACAATCTGAAGCAGGTGCTCGACCGCGTCGTCGCCGACCGCGCGCCGACGCTGATCACGCGCCAGCGCGGTGAGAATGTCGTGATGATCTCCGCCGACGAATGGGCGGGGATGGAAGAGACGCTGCACCTGATGTCGTCGCCGGCAAACGCGAAGCGGCTGCTGGACGGTATCGCGCGGCT
>JAYTAR010000240.1:0-4160 GCA_043737455.1 Sphingomonadales bacterium
AACGCCCTTCCAGAATGCGATGCGATCCGCGATGTTTGCCGCCGCCGTCTTGGGCTCAGGATAATACCAGGCGGCGTCCTTGTTCACTTTACCATCGACCTCGACTGAGTGGTACTTGGCGACGCCCTTCCACCCGCAAACCGACGTCGTCGCACTGTCGCGCAAAAGCGCCGTGTTGACACTGTCGCGCGGAAAATAATGGTTGCCGTCGACGACGATCGTATCATCGGATTCGGCGATCAACATATCGTTCCATAAGGCTTTGGTCATCGGTCGCTCCCAAGTAGTACCGCCGCCGCCCGGTGGGGCGACGGCGGTCAACGATCACTTGTTCAAATAATCACCCGCGTCGGCGTCGGTGCCATGTCCTGACGACACCACCGCCGCTAGCGGATCGTTGCCGGTATCCGCTACCATCGGTTGCGCGAGTTCGGCTGCATGCTCTTCGGCCGCGCTGTTTGGCGCGATCAGCGAAGCCTGCCACGCACGTTGCTGCGCGCGCAGTGCCGCGTCCTTCGACGAAGCAGCAATCCGCATGCGGTTCATCCCCGCACCGGTACCCGCCGGGATCAGACGACCGACGATGACGTTTTCCTTCAAACCCGTCAGCGTGTCCTTCTTCCCCTGCACCGCTGCTTCGGTCAGCACGCGCGTCGTCTCCTGGAACGACGCCGCCGAGATGAAGCTGCGCGTCTGCAGCGATGCCTTGGTAATGCCCAGCAACACCGGCTTGCCTTCGGCCGGTGTCTGACCCTTCGGCAGCTTGGCGTTCATCTCGTCCATCTCGATCCGGTCGATCTGCTCGCCCGCGAGCAAAGTCGTGTCGCCGCCGTTGGTGATCTCGACCTTTTGCAGCATCTGGCGAACGATCGTCTCGATGTGCTTGTCGTTGATCTTCACGCCTTGCAGTCGATAGACTTCCTGGATCTCGGCGACAAGGTACTCGGCGAGCGGCTCGATCCCCATGACTTCGAGGATGTCGTGCGGGTTCGGCGAGCCACCGATGAGGTTGTCGCCGCGCTTGACGTAATCGCCCTCCTGAACGTCGATGACCTTCGACTTGGGGATGAGATATTCCGCCAGCTCGCCGCCGTCCTCGGGCTGGATGCCGATCTTGCGCTTCGCCTTATAGTCCTTGCCGAACACGACCCGTCCCGAAGCGCGCGCGATGATCGCATTCTCCTTGGGAATGCGTGCCTCGAACAGCTCGGCCACACGCGGCAGACCGCCGGTGATGTCGCGCGTCTTGGCCGCTTCGCGACTGACGCGCGCCAGGATGTCGCCCGGCGCCACCGTCGCGCCATCCTCCACCGACAAGGTCGCGCCGATCGCGAGCATGTAGCGCGCTGCATCGGCTTCATCCTCGCCCAGCAAGGTCAGGCGCGGACGCAGATCTTCCTTGGTACGGCCCTGACGATATTCGGTCACGACCTTGTTCGCGATGCCCGTCGCTTCATCGACTTGCTCGGTCAGCGTCTGGCCCTCGATCAGGTCCTGATACTTCACCACACCCGCGGTTTCGGTGATGACTGGTGCCGTGAACGGATCCCATTCGACCAGCCGATCGCCCTGCTTCACCTGCGCGCCGTCGTCGTGGAGCAGATAAGCACCATAAGGGATGCGGTGAACCGCACGCTCGCGCCCGTCGGCATCGACGATCGCAATCTCGCCCTGGCGCGACAGCGACACACGCCGCCCCGCCTTGTCGGCGATGATGCGCACGCCGCGATACTCGAACGAACCGTCGGCCATCGCATCGATGTTCGACTGTTCGTTGACCTGCGCCGCGCCACCGATGTGGAACGTCCGCATCGTCAACTGCGTACCTGGCTCGCCGATCGACTGCGCCGCGATGACGCCGACCGCTTCGCCGATGTTGACCGGCGTCCCGCGGGCGAGATCGCGACCATAGCAGGCCGCGCAAACGCCCCCGACGCTTTCGCAGATCAGCGGGCTACGGATCTTCACCGCCTGCGTCCCGATCGCCTCGATCGTGACGATGTTGGCCTCGTCGAGCAACGTGCCCGACGCGATGACGCTTTCGTTCGACTTGGTGTCGATGATGTCCTCCGCCGTGGTGCGCCCGAGAATGCGCTCACCCAGCGACGCGATCACCGTTCCGCCCTGAACGATCGCCTTCATCTCGAGCGCGCGTTCGGTGCCGCAGTCGAGTTCGACGATCGTGCAATCCTGCGAGACGTCGACCAGACGCCGCGTAAGATACCCTGAGTTCGCGGTCTTGAGCGCGGTATCGGCAAGGCCCTTGCGAGCACCGTGCGTCGAGTTGAAATACTCGAGGACGGTCAACCCTTCCTTGAAGTTCGAGATGATCGGCGTTTCGATGATCTCGCCCGACGGCTTGGCCATCAGCCCGCGCATTCCCGCCAGCTGCTTGATCTGCGCCTGCGAACCGCGCGCGCCCGAATGCGCCATCATGTAGATCGAATTGATCGGGGCTTCGCGACCGTTCTCAAGCTTTTTGACGCTGCGGATTTCGTCCATCATCGCGTTCGCGACCTGGTCACCACAACGGCTCCAGGCGTCGATCACCTTGTTGTACTTTTCCTGCTGCGTGATCAGCCCGTCCTGATATTGCTGCTCGAAATCCTTCACCAGCGCGCGCGTGTCGTTGACCGTCGTCACCTTCGATTCGGGGATGATCATGTCGTCCTTGCCGAACGAGATGCCCGCCTGGAAAGCGTGACGGAAGCCCAATGACATGATCGCGTCGGCGAACAGCACGGTCTCCTTCTGCCCAGTGTGGCGATAGACGATGTCGATGACGTCGCCGATCTCCTTCTTGGTCAGCAGGCGATTCACCGTTTCGAACGGCACCCGGTGCGAATGCGGCAACGTCTCGCCGAGCAACATACGGCCCGGCGTCGTCTCGACGCGCTTCAGATACGTCTTGCCCGCCTCGTCGGTCTGCGGAACGCGCGTCGTGATGCGCGTGTGCAGCGTGACGGCCTTGGCGTTCAGCGCCTGATGCACCTCGGACATCTCGCCGATCAGCATTCCTTCGCCGGGCTCGCCTTCCTTCATCATCGTCAGATAATAGAGGCCGAGCACCATGTCCTGCGACGGCACGATGATCGGCTTGCCGTTCGCGGGGCTCAGGATGTTGTTCGTCGACATCATCAGCACGCGCGCTTCAAGCTGTGCTTCGAGGCTAAGCGGCACGTGAACGGCCATCTGGTCGCCGTCGAAGTCGGCATTGAACGCCGAGCAGACGAGCGGGTGCAGCTGGATCGCCTTGCCCTCGATCAGCACGGGCTCGAACGCCTGAATGCCCAGACGGTGAAGCGTCGGCGCGCGGTTGAGCATGACCGGATGCTCGCGGATCACCTCGTCGAGGATGTCCCAGACTTCCTTGCGCTCTTTCTCGACCCACTTCTTGGCCTGCTTGAGCGTCATCGACAGCCCCTTGGCGTCGAGGCGCGCGTAAATAAACGGCTTGAACAGTTCGAGCGCCATCTTCTTGGGGAGGCCACACTGGTGGAGCTTGAGCTCTGGCCCAGTAACGATGACCGAGCGGCCCGAATAATCGACGCGCTTGCCGAGCAAATTCTGGCGGAAGCGGCCCTGCTTGCCCTTGAGCATATCGGAGAGCGACTTCAACGGACGCTTGTTCGCGCCGGTGATCGTACGACCGCGGCGACCATTGTCGAACAGCGCGTCGACGGCTTCCTGCAGCATGCGCTTTTCGTTGCGCACGATGATGTCGGGCGCGCGCAGCTCCATCAGCCGCTTCAACCGGTTGTTGCGATTGATGACGCGGCGATAGAGGTCGTTGAGATCCGACGTCGCGAACCGGCCGCCGTCGAGCGGCACCAGCGGGCGCAGTTCGGGCGGAATGACCGGCACGACCTCGAGGATCATCCATTCGGGACGGTTCCCTGAATCGATGAAGCTCTCGACGACCTTCAGCCGCTTGATGATCTTCTTGGGCTTCAATTCGGACTTGGTGACCGCGAGCTCGTCGAGCAGATCCTTGCGCTCGCCCTCGAGGTCGAGTTCCTCGAGCATGCGGCGCACCGCTTCGGCGCCGATCCCGGCCGAAAACGCGTCCTCGCCATATTCGTCCTGCGCCGAGAGCAGCTCGTCCTCGGTCAGCAGCTGGAACTTCTCGAGCGGGGTCAAGCCCGGCTCGATCACGATAT
>JAYTAR010000241.1:0-1565 GCA_043737455.1 Sphingomonadales bacterium
AATCTTGGGTCATCGATCCATAAAGCGCTTCGAGACCTCTGCTCAAGCAAACTTAGGGAATGCGGAACAGTTTCGGCGTGTTTTCGGCATCAAGCGGTATTGTTTTGCGACAGTCGGCGCAGGTAGCGGAGCGCAATAAACGGCGGTTTTGCGTGCGTTTACTTCACACACTTCGCAGGGTGGACGACCATTTGCGCTCCGTGAAGAGCGAGCGCGCAGGATCGCTCCATGTGAGCATCGACGATGTGAAAGAGCGAGCGACCGTGCGATCGCGAGACGACGCCAGCCTGCCGCATCGAGCGGCTGTAGGACAGCGCAGATCAAAGCCGAAGAGCTTGCAACGCATCGGGCACGACCTGTGCGGCCGGTTGCGGCTGTGTGACCCTGCGAAAGGCGCAAACTTATTTCGACCTCGTGCATCCATTGGCGGCCCTGCAGCGTATTCCACTCGACGACGTAGGAACAAATTCTGGCGTTGGCATACGAGAGGGCGGTTCATCAAGCTCGAGACCGACCCAGTGCGAGATCGCTCTTATAGGCCCCGGATGGCGGTACCGGGGGGCGGCTGCACTATCTGGCAACGAGGAACAGTCGCGGCTGCGATCGTGCTGGCACCAACCATCGCGCTTGCGCATGCACCGTCCGAGCTCGCCAAACAGCGGCTCCTCGAGGGCGGCTTCGTCGATGTGGCGTGGCTCGGTGCCGAACATATGCTCACCGGTTACGACCATCTGTTGTTCCTGCTGGGCGTCTTGTTCTTTTTGACGCGACCGATGCAGATCATCGGCTTCATTACCGCGTTCACCGCGGGGCACACACTCGTGCTGCTGACGGCGACTCCGCTCGGGCTGCGCGTCGACCCCTTCCTGATCGACGCGATCATCGCGCTGACGGTCGTCTACAAGGCGTTCGAGAACCTCGATGGGTTTCAACGCGTACTTGGCGTTCGCGCGCCGCCCCTTCTACCGATCGTCTTCATATTCGGCCTGATCCACGGCTTGGGGCTGTCGACCCGGCTTCAGGAAATGACGCTGGCGCGCGATCCCGAGCTGTTCGAAAAGATCATCGCCTTCAACGTCGGCGTCGAATTCGGACAGATTGCCGCGCTTTGCGTGATGGGCGCAGCGCTCTTTGCGTGGCGTACCACGAGCATGTGGCGAACCTTTGCGCGCGTCGCGAACCTCGCGCTGATCGTCGCCGGTGCCGCGCTGTTCGTCATGCAGGTGCACAGCTTTGCGACGCAACCCGCGCTCGCCGCTCGCTCATCGGTCGCGCGCACATGATCGAATCCCACCGTCCGCTATCCGATCCGCCATCCGAAAGGTTGAAGTCGATGATCTGCTTATCCCTAGCGACGCGCCGTCACCTCGTGATCGTGATCGCACTCACCTCTGCCGCACCCGTTATGGCGCAAGAGCGGGCGGCATCGCGGTCGTCGGCAACTTCGCCATCGGCACGGGTCGATACGAGCGCGCCCGACATCATCGTCAAGGGGCAAAGCCTGCGCCTGATCGACAATGCGTTTTCGACGACGACGCTCGATAGTGCGATGATCAAGGAGCGGC
>JAYTAR010000242.1:0-4146 GCA_043737455.1 Sphingomonadales bacterium
GTCGCTTTGCTCGCAATCGGGTTCAAGCGGCCGTTCCTGTTCGTCCTCGCCTATGTCTACATCGACGTCGTCTCGCCGCAGCGGCTGACATACTGGCTGCTGAACAGCGTGCCGATATCGCTGATCGTGGTGACGCTGGCGGTGCTCGGCTGGGCGATCGCCGACGACAAGCGGGGGCTGTCCGTTGCGCCGCGCCAATGGCTGCTGATCCTGCTGCTCGGCTATTGCGGCATGACGACGTTCAGCGCCGATTTTCCGATCGAGGCGATGCTGAAGTGGGACTGGGTGTGGAAAGCTTTGCTGTTCGCGATCTTTTTGCCGTTCACGCTGCGCACGCGGTTGCGGATCGAGGGGCTGATGCTGTTCATGGTGCTGTCGGCGGCGTCGATCATCATTACCGGTGGTATCAAGACCCTGTTCTCGGGCGGCGGGTACGGGGCGCTCGCGCTGCCGGTCAGCTCGAACTCGGGGCTCTACGAAGGGTCGATCCTGTCGTCGGTGGCGGTCGCGATCATCCCCATCATCTTGTGGCTGGCCAAGTTCGGCACGGTCTTTGCGCCCGAATGGAAAGTCCGGACATTTGCCGGCGCGCTGATCTTTGCCTGCCTGCTGATCCCGGTCGGGACCGAGGCGCGGACCGGCCTCGTCTGCATCGGCGTGCTCGGTGTCCTGATGCTGCGCCATACCAAGCGGCGCATGCTTTATGTCGGGATCGTCGCGGTCGCGAGCTTGGTCGCGCTGCCGCTGTTGCCGTCGAGCTTTTCGAACCGCATGGACACGATCCAGGGGTATAAGGGCGACAGTTCGGCCTTGACGCGCATCGCGGTGTGGCGCTGGACGATCGATTATGCGCGCGAACATCCGCTGGGGGGTGGGTTCGACGCGTATCGCGGCAATAAGCTGCGCATCGAAAAGACCGAGGTCGCGTCGGATGCCGGCCAGACCGAGGTCAAGAACAGCGTCGAATATGATCAGGCGCGTGCGTATCACTCGGCATATTTCGAGATGCTGGGCGAACAGGGCTATCCCGGGTTGATCCTGTTCCTGCTGATCCACTTCGGCGGGCTCGTGACGATGGAGCGACTGCGCGCACGCACCCGCGGCGATCCCGAACGCGCCTGGATTTCGGGGCTCGCAGGCGCGTTGTTCCAGGCGCATCTGATCTATCTGACGGGGGCCGTGTTCGTCGGCATCGCGTTCCAACCGTTCGTCTATATGCTCGTCGGCGCGCAGATCGGCCTGTCGACCTATGCAGCGCGCACCCGCGCCGCGACTGTCACCACGATGCGACCGGTGCGCAGCGGGAACCCGATCGCGCGTTGACGGTTCGCAAGCGCATGATCGTTTATGTCGACCCCGAACTGCCCGGCATCACCCGCAAGAAAATACGCGACAAATGGGGTTATTTCGATGCCAAGGGCGCGCGGATCACTGACCGCGACGAGATCGACCGGCTGAACAAGATCGCGCTGCCGCCCGCCTATATCGACGCCTGGTACTGCCCGACGTCCGACGGGCATCTGCAGGCGATCGGCTATGACGCGAAGGGGCGTCGGCAATATCGCTACCACCCCGATTTCCGCGCTGCGCAGGAAGCCGCCAAATATGATCGCTGCGCCGATTTCGGTCGCGCGCTGCCGCTGTTGCGAGCGCAGGTCGCGCGCGATCTGGACGGCAAGCCGACCGAGCGCGAGACGGTGATCGCCGCGATCGTGCGACTGCTCGACGAAAGCCGCATCCGCGTCGGCAACGAAGCCTATGCCAAGGAGAATAAGAGCTTCGGCGCAACCACGCTGCGCACGCGTCATGCCGCGGTGCGCGGCAGCAAGCTCAATCTGCAATATCGTGGCAAGTCGGGGGTCGTACGCAAGCTGGTCATCAGCGACAAGTCGTTGCTGCGCGTCGTGCGGCGCGTCCAGGATCTGCCGGGACAGAATCTATTCCAATATCTGGGCGACGACGGCGAAGCACGCCCGGTCGGCTCGGCCGACGTCAATGCGTACATCAAGGACGCGATGGGCGACGACTTCACCGCCAAGCATTTCCGCACCTGGGGCGCGAGCGTCATCGCGCTCGACCATGTCGCGGCGGCGATGCGCGGCGGCAGCAAGCTTAGCCTCAAGCAACTGCTCGTGCCGGTGTCCGAGGCGCTCGGCAATACGCCCGCGATCGCGCGCAAGTCTTACGTCCATCCGCTCGTGCTCGCGCTATGCGACAGCGGCTTCGACGCGCGCCAATTGCCGCGCAAGACGCGCTGGTTGTCGGGGATCGAACGCGCGTTGGTCACGCTGCTCGATGAGGCGGCGCTCGACGCGACCCGAGCGCCGCTTGACGTGGACGCGGAGGACTTGTCCAAGGCGGCATGACCGCACGCTCCGCCGACCCGTCGCTGCTTGCGCGGCTCGCGCAGCTGCAGGCCGATGGGCTCGAATGGATCACCGGGCATAGCAATGCGATCGCGCTCGCTGCGCTGCTCGGGGCCGCGATCGTCGCGGCCTTGATCGTCGCACGCACGGTCGGCCGGCGGTTGTGCGCAAACGCGGCGACGCACGGGCAGCCGCCGCCGGTTCTGGGGCGCGCGCTGGCGAAGACGCGGTTGTGGTTCATGCTCGCGGTCGCCGCGCACATCGTCGCACGCTATGCGCACGCGCCCGACGACCTGGCGCAGACGATCCGCTTCGTCTTCGTGATCGCGGCGACGCTGCAGGCGGCGGTGTTCGCGCGCGAGCTGATCCTGGGCATCGTCGAAACCCGCGCGGTCGCTCGCGAGGGGCTGGGCAGTGCGCTTGGCATCATCCGGCTGCTGGTCACGGTCGCGCTGTTCGCGATCGCGGTCGTCGTGGTGCTGTCGAACCTGGGCGTCAACGTGACCGGAATCGTCGCGGGGCTCGGCATCGGCGGCATCGCGATCGGGCTCGCGGCGCAGGGCATCTTCAAGGATTTGTTCGCCGCGCTGTCGATCCTGTTCGACGCGCCGTTTCGCGTCGGCGACCTGATCCGGTTCGGCGACGTCACCGGCCGCGTCGAGGCGATCGGGCTGAAGACGACGCGAATCCGCTCGCTCGACGGCGAGGAAGTCGTCATGTCGAACGACCGGCTGCTCGACCAGCAGCTGCGCAACTTCCGCGGCGTCGCGCGGCACCGCATCGTGCTGCGGCTGCCGCTCCATTATCGCAATCCGGCGGAAAAACTCGCGGCGCTGCCGACCGCGCTCGCGGTGGTGATCGGCGCCATTCCCGACGCGCGCTTCGACCAGGCGCTGCTCGGCGAGTTCCGCGATGCAGCGGTAGTGCTCGAGGTCGTGCTGCACACCGACGGCGGCGATGCGGCGACGCGCGACCGCGTGCGCCACGCCGCAATGGTGGCGATGCTCGCGCACCTCGAATCGCAGGAGGTCGCCCTGTTCTGAGCGACGCTGCGGCATGCGCGGGCTTTGACTCGGACAGCGGTCGGCGGCACAGGCTCCCCCCAGCGATTGAAGCGAGGAAGCCCGATGCCCGTCGTCACTGCCCCCGAACTCAAGGCGCTCGTCGGAACCAGCATCGGCGTGTCCGACTGGCTGACCGTCGACCAAGCAATGATCGACAAGTTCGCCGACGCGACCGGCGACCATCAGTTCATCCACGTCGACCCCGAAAAGGCCAGGCTGACGCCGTTCGGCGGCACGATCGCGCACGGGTTCCTGTCGCTGTCGTTGATGCCGGTGCTGGTCGCCAAGACCGACATGCCGCGGCTCGACAACATCAAGATGGGCGTCAATTACGGAGGCAACAAGACGCGCTTCCTGTCGCCGGTACGCAGCGGCAAGCGCGTACGCGGGCATTTCAAGCTGCTCGAGA
Source organism: Sphingomonadales bacterium (assembly GCA_043737455.1). Classification (GTDB taxonomy): domain Bacteria; phylum Pseudomonadota; class Alphaproteobacteria; order Sphingomonadales; family Sphingomonadaceae; genus Sphingomonas_O. Next base: position 3,840 of record JAYTAR010000242.1, read on the forward strand.
TCGAAGAGAAGCGACCCGGCCAGTGGCAGCAGATCATCGAATATACGCTCGAGATCGAGGGCGAGGATAAGCCCGCGCTCATCGCCGAGTGGATCAGCCAGTTTTTCGTCTAGGAGTATCATCATGCGCGACGCCGTCATCGTTTCCACCGCCCGCACCCCCATCGGCCGCGCCTATCGCGGCGCGTTCAACGCACTCCCCTCCCCCACACTGGCCGGCCACGCGATCAAGGCCGCGGTCGAGCGCGCCGGCATCGACGGGGCGCAGGTCGCCGACGTCGTGATGGGCGCGGCGCTGCAGCAGGGCG
>JAYTAR010000243.1:0-4140 GCA_043737455.1 Sphingomonadales bacterium
TGCGAACGAGTGTCTCGCCCGACAACCCGCCAATGAACGCATTGCCGCGCCATGCCGGGAACTTGGTACCCGAATAGATCATCAGCGACGAAGGCGAGATCACCGGGGTCCAGCTGATCTTGGGCGCTTCGAACCCGTCGCCGGACGCGTGATCGGGAATATCACGGCCGTCGTAATGATTGCCGTTCGACACCTTGGGATAGCCGTAATTGCGGCCCTTGACGATCACGTTCAGCTCGTCGCCGCCCTTGGGGCCCATTTCCTGTTCCCACAAACGCCCGCGCGCATCGAACGCGATGCCGAGCGGGTTGCGATGGCCATAGGACCAGATTTGCGCCTTCACGCGCCCCTGATCGTAGAACGGGTTGTCGCTCGGGATCATGCCCGTTGGCGTCAAGCGCACGATCTTGCCCAGGTTCATGCCGAGATCCTGCGCGGGATCAAATTTCTGGCGCTCGCCGCTCGAAATATACAGCATCCCATCGGGACCGAATGCCATGCGGTGGCCAAAGTGACCGCGCCCGGTGACCTTGGGTTCCTGCCGCCAGATGACCTGCCAACCCTCGAGGCGCGACCCGCGCGCGTCGTCGACGAGCTTGGCGCGACCGACCGCAGCACCGCGCGTGTCGCCCTCCCCTGCTTCGACGAAGCTCAAATAGACGAAGCGTTCGTTGCGAAAGTCGGGGTGCAAGACGACATCGCCAAGGCCGCCCTGTCCGCCCGCGTCGACGCGTGGCACCCCCGCGACCGCGGTCGCGGTCTTTGCGTCAGCACTGACGATCTTAAGCACGCCGCTCTTTTCGGTCACGAGCATCCGGCCGTCGGGTAGGAAAGTCATCGCCCATGGCGCGGCGAAGGTCGCGACCGGTATCGCGATGAACGGGGGTTCGGCGGCGGCGGGCGTCGCGAGGGAGCAGGCCGCCAGCAAGGTGGCGGGGGCAATCCAACGGAACATGTACATCTCCTCGAGCCTGCGATCCTACTTGCCGGCCAACGCATGCCAAGCTATATCGCTGCTGTCTTCCTTACATCGTTGTTGGTGTTCGGGTTCAAAGCCGCAAGGTTTTGGACGACCGAGACGCATGTTTCGCAAGCCGGAGACCGCATGGCGGATATCGCCGCTCTTACCGCCCTGATCGAACCCGAAGCACACGCGCTCGGGCTTGCGGTCGTGCGCGTGGGAATGTTCGGCGGTGCCGATCCCGTCCTTCAGGTGATGGCCGAACGCCCCGATACGCGCCAGCTGACGCTCGACGACTGCGCGGTGCTGTCGCGGCGGCTGTCCGTCGTTTTCGATGCGCTCGAGGGAACGGCGGATGATCCGATCGATCATGCCTATCGTTTCGAGGTATCATCGCCCGGCATCGACCGGCCGCTGACGCGCTTGTCGGACTATGCGGATTGGGCGGGGCATGAGGCGCGGTTCAAGCTGGTCGACGCGATCGAAAACCGCAAAGCGTTTGACGCCGTGCTGGGTGGGGTCGACGGCGAGACGGTGCATGTGACCGCCGGCCACGGCGCGATGGCGCTGCCGTTCGCAGCGATCGCCAGCGCCAAGCTGATCCTAACCGACAAGCTTATCAAGGCGACCGCACCGCTGATCGCCGACGGCGCGGACACCGTCGTCGAAGACGACTCGTTTGAGACAGTCGTCGAAGACGATTTGGTCGATACCCTCGTTGGGGACGACGCATTCGAAATTATTACCGAAGAGGAAGAGAAATAATGGCCTCCACCGCACCCGTTTCGGCGAACAAGGCCGAGCTGATCGCGATCGCCGATTCGGTCGCCAAGGAAAAGCTGATCGATCGCGAGATCGTAATCGAGGCGATGGAAGACGCGATCGCGCGTTCGGCGAAGACGCGGTACGGCGCGGAGATGGACATCCGGGCAAAGCTCGATGCCACCAACGGCGACTTGCGGCTGTGGCGCGTCGTCGAGGTCGTCGAGGAGGTCGACGACCTCTACAAGCAGGTGAACGTCGAGGCGGCAGGCAAGCTGCAGCCCGGCGCGGTGGTCGGCGATTTTATCGTCGATCCGCTGCCGCCGATCGAGTTCGGGCGCATCCAGGCGCAAGCGTCGAAGCAGATCATCTTCCAAAAGGTCCGCGATGCCGAGCGCGAACGCCAGTATGAAGAGTTCAAGGACCGTGCTGGCGAGATCATCGTCGGCACCGTCAAGCGCGTCGAGTTCGGCCATGTCGTGGTCGATCTGAGCCGTGCAGAGGGTGTCATCCGCCGCGATGCGCAGATTCCGCGCGAAGTGGTCCGCGTCGGCGATCGCATCCGCAGCTTGATCTTGAAGGTCGTGCGCGAAACACGCGGGCCGCAGATTTTCCTCAGCCGCGCGCACCCCGATTTCATGAAAAAGCTATTCGCGCAGGAAGTCCCCGAAATCTACGACGGCATCATCACGATCATGGCAGCGGCGCGGGACCCCGGCAGCCGCGCAAAGATCGGCGTCATCAGTCGCGATTCGAGCATCGACCCGGTCGGTGCCTGTGTCGGCATGAAGGGCAGCCGCGTCCAGGCGGTCGTGCAGGAGATGCAGGGTGAAAAGATCGACATCATTCCCTGGTCGAACGACGTCGCGACCTTCGTCGTCAACGCGCTCCAGCCCGCCAATGTAAGCCGGGTCGTGATCGACGAGGAGGAGGACCGGATCGAGGTGGTGGTGCCCGACGACCAGCTGAGCCTGGCGATCGGGCGGCGCGGGCAAAACGTGCGCCTCGCCAGCCAGCTGACCGGCAAGGCGATCGACATCCTGACCGAGGCCGACGCGAGCGAGAAGCGCCAGCGCGAATTCGTCGAACGGTCGGACCTGTTTCAGACCGAGCTCGATGTCGATGAGACGCTGTCGCAGCTGCTCGTCGCCGAGGGGTTCACGAGCCTGGAAGAGGTCGCCTACGTCGACCTGTCCGAAATCGCGGGGATCGAGGGGTTCGACGAAGAATTGGGTGCCGAACTGCAGAACCGCGCCTCCGAAGCGCTCGATCGTCGCGAAGAAGCGAACCGCGAACTGCGCCGTTCGCTCGGCGTCGAGGACGCGCTCGCCGAAATGCCGCATCTGAACGAGGCGATGCTCGTCACGCTCGGCAAGGCGGGAATCAAGACGCTCGACGACTTGGCCGATCTGGCGACCGACGAGCTGATCCAGAAGCGTCGGATCGAGCCGCGCCGCAAGACAGTACCCACCAACGAGCCGAAGGGTGGGGTACTCGCCGAATATAATCTGTCCGAGGAACAGGGCAACGAGGTCATCATGGCCGCGCGCGCGCACTGGTTCGAAGACGAAGCGACAGGGGAGGACGCCATTGCGGAATCCTCCCAATGATCGGGTAGGCGACACTCCCTCCCCTCCCTCCCCTCCCCCTCTAGGGGGGAGGGAAATGCGAGCGGCAGCGAGCGAGGGAGAAGGGTCGACAGGCCCTCAGCCTGACACTTCGAGTCCTTCCCTCCTCCCTTCAGCGAGGGGGGTGGAACCCGAACGCACCTGTATCCTGACCCGCGTGCATGGCACGCGCGACGCGCTGATCCGGCTCGCGCTTGGCCCCGATGGTCATGTGCACCCAGATGTGCGCGCAAAAGCGCCGGGCCGCGGCGCCTGGATCGGTGTCACGCGACCCATCTTCGAAGCCGCACTCGCCAAAGGTAAGGTAAAGGGCGCGTTGTCGCGGGCGTTCAAGACGAGCGATTTTGCCGTCGCCGACGATCTACCGCAGCGGATCGAAGACGCGCTTGCACGCGCTGCGCTCGACCGCCTCGGGCTTGAGGCGCGAGCATCGACGCTGGTGACCGGCAGCGAGCGGATCGAGGAAGCGGCGCGCAAGGGCTCGCTAGCGCTCTTGTTCCATGCCGCCGATGCGAGCGGCGATGGCAACCGCAAGCTCGATCAGGCGTGGCGCGTCGGCGGTGATCAAGAAGGGTCCGGCCGACAGGGGTTGATCCTATCGGTCGATCGCACGATCTTGTCGCTGGCGCTGGGACGCGAAAATGTGGTACATCTCGGGGTGATGGATGCGCGTGCCGCCGAGCGGGTGGCCGCCGCGATCGACCGGTGGCACGGGTTTATCGGTTTTGCGCCGACGGGCTGGCCTTGCGCGGATGGGGTGCAGGGTTCAGGGCCGCGCGGCGCGTTTGT
>JAYTAR010000244.1:0-4122 GCA_043737455.1 Sphingomonadales bacterium
CCAAGAATTCGACGAGGTCGACCGCGCGCTTGCCGAGCGCCTGCTCGCCGAGCGCAGCGCGCAGGATCTGGCGGCGATGCTCGTGCGTATGCACCGCGCCGCGCTGCCCGAACCCGAGGAACTGATCGAGAATACGCCGGCCATACGCCAGGCCACGCAGCAGGACGCACAACAGGGCGGGCACCGCCCCGGCTTCGAGGATGTCGTCTGGTTCAGGATGGACATCGGCCGCCGCCACAATGCCGACGCGCGCTGGATCCTGCCGCTGATTTGCCGTCGCGGGCACATCACGCGGGGCGAGGTGGGCGCGATCCGCATCGGTCCCGCCGAGACCCAGTTCCAGATCCCACGTGCCACTTCAGCGAAGTTTGCCGCAGCACTAAAGCGGACCGCGGGCAGCAACGGCGAGGAAGGCGCGGTCATGATCGAGGCGGTCGACGGTGCGCCGCAGCCTCAAAGCCAGGCGCAACGGCAAGCTGGGCCACGGCCACGACCAGCCGCGCCTCGCTCGAACGGGCCGAACCGCCCGAACGCGAACCCGCCCGGTCACGCGGCCAAGCCGAAAAAGCCGAGGAGGGGGCCGCCAGGCACCATGTGAGCGGCGCGATCCGCATCCTCGTCGACGCCGATGCCTGTCCGGTCAAGGACGAGATTTATCGCGTCGCCGGTCGTTATGCGACGCGCGTCGTGATCGTCAGTAACGCACGCTTGCGCGTTCCTGCGCTGCCAATCGTCGAACGTATCGTCGTTAGTGACGGCTTCGATGCCGCCGATGACTGGATCGCCGAGGCGGCCGACCCCGCGACAATCGTCGTCACCGCTGACATTCTGCTCGCCGACCGTTGTCTGAAAGCCGGTGCGCGCGTGGTGACGCCGACGGGCCGATCGCTGACGGGAAGCTCGATCGGCAATGCGATCGCCGTTCGCGCGATCATGGCCGACCTCCGCGTGGGCGGTGACCAGATCGGCGGCCCCGCGCCGTTCACCAAGGGCGACCGCTCTGCATTCCTGCAGACGCTCGACCGCGAACTCGTCGCGCTGCGCCGAGCTACAGCAGCATCGAGCCCACCAGCATGAGCCGGTCCGACAGCGCGTGCGACGGTTGCTTTCAACGCGGAGCGGTGGAACAGCTGCAGTTGCGTACCGGGACACTCAAGCGGGTGAGGGGTGCGCGTTGAGGGGTGTGCAGCGATGCGTGATCTGATGACCCCGATTGTCTTCGACACCGCGCTCGTCCCCGAGCAGCAGCGCTTCCTGGGGTGGAGCAGTGCGCTGAACAGCATCGAGACCGCACAGCGGGGTCCCGAACCGTTCGAGGGCCGCGCCGAGATGTGGATGCTCGAGTCGCTTGTTCTTTCGCATGTCCGCGTCGACGCCATGCGCTACCTGCGCGACGAGGCTCGAATCGCGACCGACCTGCGCGACCATTTCGCTGTGGTCCATTTGATCGAAGGAAGCTTCGTCGGCGATTATGGACATGGCGAGGTCGCGTCAGCGGAGGGTTCGGTCACCGCAATCGACATGCGACGACCCTGGTGGACCGATGCAACCCGGCTGCACGCGCACGTGCTGTCGATCCCGCGGGCGTTTCTGATACCCCAGCTTGGCGATCATGACCCGCACGGCATTGTCGTCGAAGACGGGCTTACACCGCTCCTGGCTGCGCTGCTCTCGTCGGTCGTGCAAGGCATTGGCAGCATCGAACGCCGCTATGCGCTTCATATAGCGCGCACCGTACGGGACATGCTCGCCGAAACGTTGCTTACCGCAGAGGGGGATAACGTGGGATCGGGTCACCGCGACGAGGCGCTCCTTAGCCGGGCACGCGCCTTTATCGATGAGGACCTTACCCGACCGCTTGACGTGACCATGATCTGCAACGCACTCAACGCATCGCGCTCCAAACTTTACCGTGCCTTCGGTGGGGGAGGCGGGATCGCGCAAGAGGTGCAGCGGCGACGGTTGCAGGCGTTGCGGACGCTGCTTGCCGACCCAGGCGAGACGCGCTCGATCGCCGAGCTGGCACCTGCCGTGGGATTTGGTGACAAGTCGCAGCTTACGCGCACGTTCAAGCGCGAATATGGCTGCACGCCCGGCGAATATCGCGCGCGCGGGTCGAGCGCCGAGGGGGACGTTCCGGTCGACGACGTTCCGCAAGTCTTCAAGAATTGGACAAATTCACTTAGCTGACGTGTCTCGTGTCGGAACACCTCCCGGGTAATGGGACGCGGCGTCCACGCAATCGGGACTGCCAGCCAATCGACTCGCTTACGTGCTGCCAATATCCTTGACGCTTCGTTGATGATGTTCGGGGGGCTCGAGTGGCGAATGCAATCGGCGCAGCATTAGGCTGCGCGCTACTGGGTCTCGCAACGCCGGCAACGGCCTCGACACTTATCTACACACCCACCAATCCCTCGTTTGGCGGCAGCCCGTTCAACAGCGCTCACCTTCTCGCCATTGCCAACGCGACGAACAAATATGAGGATCCGGCACTCAAGGACGCGAACGATCCGGCCAAGCAATTCGTATCGCAGCTGCAAAGCCGACTGCTCTCCTCGGTCGCGTCGCAGATCGCCGACAAGATCTTTGGCGAAAATCCGGCCGAAACCGGTCGGTTCACCTTTGGCGATCAGGTCGTCGAGTTCGTCCGCGGGCTCGAAAGCGTCACACTGACGATTCTCAACACGGTGACGGGCATCAAGACGATCATCACTTTGCCGATCCTGCGAAAATGACGATCTTGCGGCTCTTGCCCGTCATCGCTGCGGTTGGCGTACTTGCTGGCTGCGCGAGCGGAGCCAGCATGACGAAGCCGAGCAGCTGGTCGCCCGCGCGACTGGCGGAACCGACGCCGCAGCAAAAAACCATCGAGGCGCTACCGTCCGCCGAGCGCCGTGTCGCGGTCGCCGTCTACGGTTTTGCCGATCAAACGGGGCAGTTCAAAGACAGCGAGAATGTGCAGACCCTGTCGCGCGCGGTGACGCAGGGCGCGACCTCGGTGCTCGTCAAGGCGCTGCAGGACGCTGGAGGGCGCAACTTCTTTCAGGTGATCGAACGCGAACGCCTCGACAATCTGCTGCGCGAGCGATCGGTAATCCGCGAGATGCGCGCTGCTTATCTGGGCGAGACCGAACTCAACACAAAGGCGCTGCCGCCGCTCCTGTTTGCGGGTATCCTGCTGGAGGGTGGCATCATCGGCTACGACTCGAACACGAAGACCGGCGGCATCGGCGCGCGCTTCTTGGGGATCGGCGGCGGGACCAAGTATCGCGAGGACACCGTTACCGTCTATCTCCGTGCGATCAGCACCAAGACGGGTGAAGTGCTCTTGTCGGTAAATTCGCGCAAGCAGATCGTTTCGGTCGCGCTTGGTGCCGACGCGTTCCGCTTCGTCGGGTTCAAGGACCTGATCGAGATTGACAGCGGCATCACCTACAACGAGCCCGTCCAGCTCGCGCTGCAGCAGGCGATCGAGAAGTCGGTCTATGCGTTGATATTGGAAGGTGCCGAGCAACGCTTGTGGTGTTTCCGCTCGGACGCGCTCACGGCTGAGCGGCTCGTTCGCGCCCACATCGCCGAGCGCGACCGCACCCCAGTGACGAGCGTCCGGCTCCCCGCCGACGCGCAGGGGCGCACTTATTCGACTGCATGTGCGGGTGGCACAACCGCCCCGGCAGCAGCGCCTGCGACAAAATGAAAGGGCAGGAACACGAAAGCGACGAAATCCGCCGACGGCCGAAGGTGACACTCGCAAACCGTCGACGGATTCCCAAGCCCGCCGAAGCGAACTCCAACTTCCATTTGGGTGGCTGCGTCGTGCTTAGCAAGCGCGGCCAATCCCAGAGCGATTGGACAACGGTTCGGCGAACGACGCGGCGGCACGGTTCGCTGCCGCGAGACCGGACAACAACCGCAACAGGAGGATAATATATGCGCAACATGCTACTGGCAGCGATCTCGGTCGCTGCACTCGCCGCGACACCAGCGCTCGCGAACAACTCGAAAAGCACGATCAACCAGAAGGACACTCAGAACACCGCGATCGTTCTGCAAACCGAGTCGATGCTCGGCAGCGAGTCGGAGATCACGCAAAGCGGATCGAATAACATGGCCACGGTC
>JAYTAR010000245.1:0-1548 GCA_043737455.1 Sphingomonadales bacterium
ACCGGGGGCGACGCGCTGGGGCCGATGATCACGTCGCATCCGGGGATCGACAAGATCAGCTTCACCGGTTCCTCGGCCACCGGTCGGCGCGTGATGGAATCGGCGTCGAAGGATCTGAAGCGGCTCACACTCGAGCTCGGCGGCAATGACGCCGCGATCGTCATGCCCGACGTCGATGTGCAGAAGGTCGCCAAGGAGCTGTTCTGGGCGGCGTTCAAGAACAACGGCCAGATCTGCGTCGCGACCAAGCGGATGTATATCCACTCCGCCATCTACGACGAGCTGGCCGCGGCGATGGTCGCCTATGGAGCGACCGTCCAGGTCGGCGACGGCGCGATGCAGGGAACCGAGATCGGGCCGATCCAGAACAAACCGCAGTATGAACGCGTCAAGAGCCTGCTCGACGACTGCCGGGCGAGCGGGTTCCGCTTCCTCGCCGGGGGTGAGGTCGATGCCGACGGCAAGGGCTATTTCATTCCGATCACCATCGTCGACAACCCGCCCGACTCGTCGCGCATCGTGAGGGAGGAACCGTTCGGGCCGATCCTTCCGCTGCTCAAGTTCGACGACGTCGACGAGGTCGTCGCGCGCGCCAACGACAGCGAATATGGGCTCGCCGGATCGGTGTGGAGCAAGGACACCGACCAGGCGCGGGCAATCGCCGAACGGCTCGAGACGGGCACGGTGTGGATCAACGAGGTCCAGCATTTGACCCCGTTCGCGCAGTTCGCCGGGCACAAGCAGTCGGGCTTTGGGGTGGAGAATGGCGAGGAAGGGCTGCTCGAATATACCGCGCCGCAGACGATCACCTTGAAGCGCGGATGAGCGAGGCCGGGATGGAGGTGCTCGCGGCGGTCGCGACCGCGCCGGGCGTGGACTTCGCGATCGAGCGGCTGCGGCTCGACGCGCCGCGCGCTGACGAAGTGCTGGTTCGGATCGTTGCGGTTGGCATCTGCCACACCGACATCGCCGCGCGCGAAGGGCATATGCCGCTCGCGTTGCCCGCCGTGCTCGGCCACGAGGGCGCAGGCGTGGTCGTCGCGGTCGGGAGTGCGGTGACCAAAGTCTTGCCCGGCGACCATGTCGTCCTGACGTTCCGGTCGTGCGGGGCGTGCGCGCGGTGCGGGTCGCACGATCCGGCCTATTGCGAGAACGGCTTCCCGCTCAACTATATCGGGACGCGGCCCGACGGCAGCAACACGCTCCACCGTGGCGACGTGCCGATCGGCGGCAGCTTCTTCAGCCAATCGAGCTTCGCCGACCACGTCCTCGCCTATGAACGCAACATCGTCGTGGTCGCCGATCGCGGTGTCGACTTCGCCCTGCTCGCGCCGCTCGGGTGCGGGGTGCAAACGGGGGCAGGGGCGGTCCTGCGCTCGCTCAAGTGCCGGGCTGGCTCGTCCTTGCTGGTGACCGGTGGCGGATCGGTAGGGCTCAGCGCCGTCATGGCGGCGGTGGTGGCGGGCTGCGCGACGATCATCGTCTCCGATCCGGTCGCGAGCCGCCGCGAGATGGCGCTCGCGCTGGGCGCGACGCACACGATCGATC
>JAYTAR010000246.1:0-1546 GCA_043737455.1 Sphingomonadales bacterium
GGTCGAAGGCGCGGCCGCGCAGTTGAACATCAAGCCGATGACGGGCGCGGTATTGGCTGGGCTGATGCGTCGCTATTCGGACACGGTGAACATGGTCAATGCGCCGTTCCTAGCCAAGGAACGCGGCCTCGACGTGCGCGAGGTGCGGCACGATCGCGAGGGCGATTATCAGACCTTGGTACGCGTCTCGGTCGCGACGGCCAACGGCGAGAAGTCGGTTGCGGGCACGTTGTTCGGCAACAACGAACCGCGCCTGGTCGAGATATTCGGCGTAAAGATCGAGGCCGATCTGGTCGGTGACATGCTCTACATCGTCAACGAGGATGCGCCCGGCTTCATCGGCCGACTGGGCTCCGCGCTCGGCGAAGCGGGCATCAACATCGGCACCTTCCACTTGGGGCGGCGCGCGGCGGGCGGCGAAGCGGTCGTGCTGCTCAGCGTCGACGAAGGCGTTCCCGAGCCGGTACTGTGGTCGCTATGCCGCCTGCCCGGCGTGAAGACGGTAAAAGCGTTGAAATTCTGACTTTCTTCCCCCTCTCCCCTCCGGGGAGAGGGGGGGTGAGGGGCAGTGCCGGAAGGAAGGGCCATGCCGAAACGCGATCCGGTTCTGCTCGCGCGCGCGCGGGCCATGCGGCGAGAGATGTCGCCGGTCGAAGCGCATCTTTGGTATCATCTTCGCGATCGGCGCTTCGATGGCATCAAGTTCAGCCGGGGTGCCCTCGTGTGTGGCTTCATCGGTGATTTCGTTGCAAGGACACCCAAGCTGATCATCGAGCTCGACGGTGACAGCCATGCGGGTCGCGAAAGCTACGACGCGCGGCGGACAGCGGTTCTCGAAGCAAGTGGGTATCGCGTGATCAGGTTTACCAATCCCGATGTGATGACGAATACGGAGGGCGTGTTGCAAACTATCCTCGACACGCTAGCGCTCGGCCCCTCACCCCGACCCTCTCCCCAAAGGGGAGAGGGGGAAGGAAGCAGGCTGTGACCGACCTGCTGCCGCTTGGCTTGCGCGACCGCTTACCGGGAGCGGCGTCGGCCGCGGCGCGGCGCGTGACGGCGATGCTCGGGGTGCTCGAGAACGCAGGCTATGCGCAGGTCGCGCCACCGCTCGCCGAGTTCGAGGACGGCCTCGCGCTGCGGCTGCAGTCGGCGCGGACCGATCTCGCGCGCTTCGTCGATCCGCTGTCGCAGCGCACGCTCGCGATCCGGCCCGATATCACCCCGCAGGTCGCGCGCATCGCGGCGACCGTGCTTGCCGACGCACCGCGCCCGTTGCGGCTGAGCTATGCCGGGCCGGTGCTCAAGCTCGGCGCGACCGCGCTTGCACCCGAGCGCGAGACGACGCAGTTGGGGGCGGAACTGATCGGCAGCGATACCGTCGAGGCGGCATGCGAGGTCGTGACGCATGCGGTCATGGTGCTGCGCGCAGGCGGGGTCGAGCAGATTACCGTCGACCTGACGATGCCCGATCTGGTGACGACGCTCGCCGGACTGGTGGTGCCGCCCGCAGCGATCGCGCGGCTCGATGCGCTGCTCGACATGA
>JAYTAR010000247.1:0-1545 GCA_043737455.1 Sphingomonadales bacterium
AAAGCCTCCGCCATGATTCCAGAACCGATCACGGTGACAAACAGGAAGAAAGAAGCGAGTCCTTCGGCGACAAGGCGGCGGCCCAGCGCGGGCATTTCAGCCAACGGTCGCCCCCTGGTCGGCGTTGGCGCCAATGTCGCGCAACCGGCGCGTCAGGCTGAGCTCGTCGATGCTTTCCAATGGCAACGCGAGGAACAACTGGATGCGCCGCTGCATCGCCTGATAGGCATTCCAGAACGCCTGTCGCTGGCCCTCGCCGTCGACCGCCGCCGGATCCTCAATCCCCCAATGGGCGGTCATCGGCTGACCAGGCCAGATCGGGCAGGTTTCGCCCGCCGCATTGTCGCAGACGGTGAACACGAAATCGAGCCGCGGTGCCCCCGCCTGCGCGAATTCGTCCCAGCTCTTCGAGCGCAAATCGCCGGTAGGGATCGACAATGAGGTGAGCAAATCGAGCGCGGCGGGGTGGACCTCGCCCTTCGGATAACTGCCCGCAGAAAAGGCGCGGAAACGGCTCTTGCCCTCGCGGTTGAGGATGCTCTCGGCAAGGATCGAGCGCGCCGAATTGCCGGTGCACAGGAACAGCACGTTGTAGGGCGTGTCGGTCATCGCGCTACCCCGCAGCTGGAGGTGGAAGTCGAGGGCGATGCCATTGCCGGAGCGCAGCAATTGCTGGTGGCAGCTCCGGCCGACATGGCGCCCAATGCCGGGCTGTCGCCATAAACGGTCGCTTCGCCATTGGTGAAAAACGCTTCCCACACCACGCCGTCGGGATCGCTGATCCACGATTTCTCGCTCTTGGCGTAGCAACAGGTGGTTGCGCCTTCCTCGAGCATCGGTCCGTCGGCGGCTTTCAGGCGATCGAACACTTCGGCCAGTTCGCCTTCGCTTTCAGCTTGTATGCCGAGATGCTCGATCCCCTTGGCGGCGTGATGGTCCAACGAAATGGCGAAATTGACGCGCGGATCGTCGAGCATCCATTTGGCATAATCGGGCTTGGTGACGCTCGGCTTCGCGCCGAACAGCGACGAATAGAAGGCGATCGACTGGTCGAGGTCGGTCACCCCGACATGGACGTGGAAGCGCTTCATGCTGTTTCCTTTTCCTGAGGGACGGCGACCGGCGTGCAGCCCGCGCCGCCGCAGCAATTTTCCATGAGGTAAGCGACCAGCCGGTCCATCGCGCGATAGTCGGCTCTGTAGATCAGCGAACGCCCGGCGCGGCGCTGCTCGATCAAGCCGGCGCGGTGAAGATGGCCGAGGTGGAACGACAAGGACGAATTGGGGATGTCGATGGCGCGCGCTAGCTCGCCTGCGGCCATGCCGTCCGACCCCGCCTGGACCAGCAGCCGGAACAGCTTGAGCCGATGCTCCTGTGCCAACGCACCGAGCGCGTCAATTGCTTGTCCAGCCTGCATCGATTCACCCCAACGTTTCGATATTTATCGAAATGTCAGGTCAAATGCCGCCTGTCAACTGCTATTTCGACTTTCGTCGAAATATCCGTTTGGATCAGCGCGCCGCGACCCTTGCTCGCGCCGAGCGC
>JAYTAR010000248.1:0-1544 GCA_043737455.1 Sphingomonadales bacterium
CGCGACGCGGTTGTAGGTCGACATGCCCGATCCATCGGCGAAGTCGTACGCCACCCGCGCCACCCCGGCGCGGTCGAGCATCGCCTGCAGCGCGGCCAGCCCGTCAGACACCGACCCCTGCCCAGCCACATGTCCCACGCGGCGCAGCATCAGTTCGGCGTGCATGTTCTGGCTGAGCTTGTTGATCGTGACGAGGTCCCCGCCCAGCGGCGGTGGCACCAGCCGTGCCAGCGGGGCGGGCACCGCCGGCAGCGGCGGCAGCGGCGTCTGCGGCGGCAATGCGGCCCGGTAGCGCGACGTGATCGGCCCCGTCACCCGCAGCCCGCGCGCGCGCAACATATTCGCGAACGTCCAGGCGGTATAATGCGCGGGGTCGTCGATGCCGAGCTTGGCGTCGACCGGCGCGCTGGCGACCGCGATCGTGCCGACGAGCCGCACGCTGCGCTCGAACGGCAAGCGCGCGAGGTCGAGCGTCGCCTCGCCGCTCGCCACCGTCACGGCGCGATTTTCAAGCGTGATATAGTCGCCGATCGTCACGATCGGTGCTTCGCCGAGCTTACCCGGCATGATCCGCAGCGGTAGCTCATTACTGTCGAGCGACAGCGCCGCGATGCCGGTGCCCGATCGTTCGGAGACATTGTTCCAGCTCATCCCCGCGCTCCAGCGCTGATCGGGGAACCAGGTCGCGTCGCCGGTAATGCCGCGCACGGTCCTGGTCTTGGCGGCGACCGCATCGGCGAGCGTCGCCAGGCAATCCATGGTGCAGTCGGGCGCACTCGATGCCCGCGCGTCGCCATAGCCCATCAGCACCACGTCGCGCCCGTCGAGCCGTACCGCGGTGCCGCCCGCGACGTCGGGCGTGTCGAGCGCGGGAAGCGTCGCGAGCGCCGCCGCGACCGTGAACAGCTTGGTGTTCGACGCGGGAATGAAGCGATCGTCGGGCGCGATCGCGATCAGTTCGCGCCCATCGGCATCGGCGACGACCAGGCCATAGCGCGTGCCCGGTCCGCCCTCGCGTAGCTTAGCCGCGACTCGCTGGGTCAGCGTCACTTGCGTTGTGAGCGTCTGCGTTGCGGGCGGCGGCGGTTCGGGCGGCTGCGTCTGGGGCGGCTGCACTTGCGCGGACGCAGCGAAAGGCATGGCCAGAGCGAAAGCGAGGGCGAGGGCCAGAGCGAGAGGAGGGGGGGAGACGCGCATCGTGCCAGCCTAGCCGGATCGGCCCGCGCTGCAATCGCGATCATTACCCAGCTTTGGACACGTCATCGCGCGGCATGGCGGCCGTAACTTGGCTTGCCGTGGCGCGACGCGTCGGCCAGACCGGTTGGCATGCGGTGGTCGCCCTTCCTCGCCGGTGCGGTGCTGGCGTTCACCGCGCAGATTGCCACGGCGCGCGACCGGCTGGTCGACCTGCTGGCGCTGCCGGTCGCGAGCGGACTCGTCGGTGCGCGCGACGTGCCGCTGTTCGCCTGGGTCGAAAATGCTGCCGGAGTGCGCACGATCCGCACCGCACGGCCCGGTCAATCGCCCCGCGCGGTCACGTCATG
>JAYTAR010000249.1:0-4098 GCA_043737455.1 Sphingomonadales bacterium
CGACCGCGTGATCCATGTCGAAGCGGGGAGCGACAGCAATGTGCTGCTCGCGATGGAGGAATGCCTGCGCCATGCTGGGCTTGCTGGTGTGGTCGGCGAGGTCACTAGATATTCAACGACGGCCTCGAAGCGGTTGCAGCTTGCTGCCGAGAACTCGGGGGTGACAGCCTTCGTGTTCCGGCGCGCTTCGAAGATCGATGTCGCGACCGAGGGCTCTGCGGCGCTGACGCGGTGGCGGATTTCGGCAGCGCCCAGCGAAGCGATTGGTATCCCTGGTCTGGGACGGCCGCAATGGCAGGTCGGGCTTGAACGTGTCCGCGGCGGAAATCCGCGCCAATGGATTGTGGAGGGGTGCGATGCGCAGGGTCGTATCGGTCTATCTGCCGTACTGGTCGACCGACCGGCTGCGGCGGAAGACCGCCAAGTCGCGGCCTGACGGTCTCGGCGTACCAGTCGCCCCGCTTGTCACGGCCGTTCCCGATCACGGCCGCCGCATTGTCGCGTCTGTCGATGCTGGTGCACGTGCCCTAGGCATCGCACCGGGCATGACGGTCACCAAGGCGCAATCATTTACCTACGGCCTCGACGTAATTGACGCGGATCCCGAAGCTGATCTTGCAGGACTGAGGCGCCTCGCCCTTTGGGTCGGCCAGCGCTATGCGCCAATCGTTGCCCCCGATCCGCCCGATGGGTTGTGGCTTGACATCACCGGCTGCGCCCCACTGTTCGATACCGAGCGCGCACTGATCAAGGATCTTTCTAGACGTTTAATCGCCTTCGGCCTGACGGTCCAGGTTGCGGTCGCTGATACGGCGGGCTGTGCGCATGCGGTTGCGCGGCACGTACCTGCTGGCCGACCTGTCACGATCGAGCCCGGTAGTCATCGGAAAGCGATTATCCTGTTGCCGATCGCCGCGCTCCGCGTCGAGGAGGACGTCACCGATGGCTTGCGAAAGCTCGGGTTTGATCGGATCGAGCAACTGATCGGCACCCCGCGCGGCCCGCTCGCCAAACGCTTCGGGCGCACACTTCATCGCCGCCTCGACCAAGCACTCGGTCACATCCCCGAACCCATTGATCCGATCTTTCCTGAAGAACAGCCGCGCGCCCGACGTGGTTTCATGGAACCGCTCCTCACCGCCGACGCCTTTGCTCAGGTCATCGACGATCTCGCCGCTGACATCGTCGAGCAGCTCGTCCGCGCAGGAAAGGGCGCGCGGCGGCTCGATTGCTATTTTCACCGGGTTGATGGCCATAATCAGGCAATCCGGATCGGGACCGCCGCGCCGTCGCGCGATCCGCGCCATCTCGCCAAGCTGCTGGCCGCCAAGATTGAAACGGTCGATCCTGGCCTCGGCATTGAGGCGATGACCTTGGTTGCGCCCTTGGTCGAGCCGCTCGCGGCGCGCCAGAGCGAAGGGCTGGCGACTGTGGCGACGCGCGGTCCTGACCTCGCTGCGCTGGTCGACGCGCTTGCCAACCGGTTCGGGCAGCGAAAGCTTTATCGCATCGCGCCCTGGCCAAGCGCGATGCCCGAGCGATCGGTGCGGACGACTCCGGCGCTGGCAACGAACGCAGACGCTGCATGGAATGCCGATTTGCCGCGTCCGTGCCGGCTGCTCGGCATGCCCGAGCCGGTCGACGTGACTGCCATGCTGCCCGACCACCCTCCCGCCATGTTTGTCTGGCGGTCGAAGCGGTTTCGCGTGACCCAAGCCGATGGCCCTGAACGCCTGCACGGCGAATGGTGGCGCGACACCGGTCTCGAGGCCGACCGGCGTTATGCGGTGCGCGATTATTATCAGGTCGAGACTACCCGCGGTGGACGCTACTGGCTATTCCGAACTGGCGACGGCGAGAACCCCGCAACTGGCGAGATGCGATGGTTCATTCACGGCGCATTCGCGTGAGCGGACTGCAAGCGGAGTGCTCGAGCGCATGACGGACCGTAGCGGAATGGCGATCCTGTGAAGGACGACGGTGTGGGTCGAGCGGGGGCGGACGCGTGCGTGGCAGGCGATGGTGCCGCGCGCTATGTCGAACTGCAGGTCACGACCCACTTCAGTTTCCTGCGCGGGGCATCATCCCCTGACGAACTGTTTGCCGCCGCAGCCCTGCTTGGCATCCCTGCGCTCGGCATCGTTGATCACCATTCGGTTGCGGGCATCGTGCGGGCCTGGGATGCAGCAAAAACGACGGGCGTGCGCGCGATCGTCGGGTGTCGGCTCGACCTGATCGACGGTACGGCGCTCATGATCTATCCTACTGATCGCTCAGCCTATGGGCGGATGTGCCGGCTGCTGAGTGTCGGCAAGGGACGTGCCGGTAAGGGCGCGTGCCATCTCGACTGGCTGGACGTCGAGCAATGGAACGAAGGATTGCTTGCAATGCTCGTACCCGATCGCGCCGACGTTGTCGCCGAGGCTGCGCTGGCGCGAACACGCCGCATCTTCGGTGGCCGCGCTTATCTGGCCCTGTCGATTCGTCGGCAACCGGGTGACGCCGTGCGGTTGCGCGATCTCGATACCATGGCTGCGGCCGCCCGCGTACCGACGGTCGCAACCGGCGACGTGCTCTACCATTCGGCGGACCGCCGCATTCTGCACGATGTCGTCACCTGCATCCGCGAGAAATGCACAATTGATCAGCTCGGCGACCGGCGCGAACGTATCGCTGACCGGCATCTGAAAACGGCCGAAGAAATGGAGCGGCTGTTCCGCCGGTATCTGAAGGACACGGGGCCCGTAACCCGCAGTGTCGAATTTGCGGCGCGCTGCACCTTTGGCCTCGACGAACTAAAATACCAATATCCCGACGAGATCGGCCAACCTGGCCGCACGCCGCAGCAGGAACTTGAACGACTGACTTGGGACAAGGCCCCTGCGCGGTATCCTGAAGGGATCGACGACCGGGTCCGCGACCAGCTCCACCATGAGCTTCGCCTGATCGCGAGCCTTGACTATGCGCCCTATTTCCTGACGGTCCATTCGATAGTGGCATTTGCGCGCAGTCGCGACATCCTGTGCCAGGGTCGCGGGTCCGCGGCGAACTCGGCGGTCTGCTATGTCCTCGGCATCACCTCGATCGACCCGGTGCGATCCGAACTGTTATTTGAACGCTTTATCTCCGCCGAACGCCGCGAGCCGCCAGATATCGATGTCGATTTTGAGCACGAACGCCGCGAGGAAGTGATCCAGTGGATCTACGAGACCTATGGCCGTACCCGAAGCGCGCTGACCGCAGTCGTGACCCGCTACCGTGCGCGGGGCGCAGTGCGCGAGGTCGGCAAGGCGCTTGGATTAAGCGCGGACATGACGGCCGGTCTATCGTCGTCGGTATGGGGCTGGAGCCGCGAAGGTGTCGAGGAAAAGCACGCCAAAGAACTCAACATGGACCTCGGCGACCGGCGTCTGGCCTTGACGCTTGAGCTGGCACGACAGCTGATCGATACGCCGCGCCATCTGTCGCAGCATCCAGGCGGGTTCGTGCTAACCCGCGACCGGCTCGATGAGCTGGTGCCGATCGAACCTGCGGCGATGGAGGACCGGCAGGTCATCGAATGGGACAAGGATGACATCGACGCCTTGGGGTTCATGAAAGTCGACGTTCTGGGTTTGGGAATGCTGTCGTGCATGCGACGCGCTTTCCAGTTTCTTGAGAATGACAAGGGCATGACGCTGGACCTCGCGACCATTCCTGCGGAGGATCCTGCAACCTATGCGATGATCCGCAAGGCCGACACGCTCGGTGTCTTCCAAATTGAAAGCCGCGCCCAGATGGCATCGATCCCCCTGATGGCCCCGCGCACCTTTTACGATTTAGTCATTCAGGTCGCGATCGTCCGGCCTGGGCCGATCCAGGGCGACATGGTTCATCCCTATCGTCGTCGCCGCAACGGCGAGGAAGAGGTCACCTATCCGACCCCAGAATTGCGCCGCGTGCTCGAAAAGACATTGGGCGTGCCGTTGTTTCAGGAACAGGCGATGCGCGTTGCGATCGAATGTGCAGGCTTCACCGCGTCCGAAGCCGATCTGCTGAGACGCGCGATGGCAACGTTTAAGCTGACCGGCGGCGTTAGTCACTTCCGCGACAAGTTGA
>JAYTAR010000250.1:0-4090 GCA_043737455.1 Sphingomonadales bacterium
GGCCTGCTCGTGCCGGCCGGACACCGCGCTTTGCTCGATGCGTTCGGACGGTGCGACACCATGCTCGTACGTACCGCGCACGCGACACTGCGCCTCGCCGAAGCGGCGTTGTCGACTGCACATGATGCGGTGGCGAATGCCGAAGCCGATCGCGACTGGCTGGCGCATGCGGTTGCCGAGCTCGACGCCCTCGGCCCCGAGGCGGGCGAAGAAGAAACGCTCGCGACATCGCGCGCGGCGATGCAGAAAGGCGCGAAGATCGCCGACGACCTCGATGCGATCAATATACTCGTTGCTGCCGCCGATGGCGCATTATCGAAACTGCGTCAGGCGGCGCGTGCGCTCGATCGGATCGCGGGCGATCATGGGCTGCTTGGCGAAGCGCTCGCGGCCGTCGACCGCGCGATCATCGAGGGGTCGTTCGCCGAAGATTATCTGCGCGGTGCAGGCGAGGCCCTGTCGTTCGACCCTGCGCGGCTCGAGGCCGAGGAGACGCGGCTATTCGAGCTGCGCGCGATGGCGCGCAAGCACCGGGTCACGCCGGACGATCTTGCCACGCTGGCGGAGGATCTGCGCGGTCGGCTCGCCGCGATCGAGGCGGGCGGGGAAGGGCTGGCGGCGCTCGAGCAGGCAGCGACGACGGCGCGCGCGGCGTATCGTGCGGCGGCCGAGGCGCTGTCGACGGCGCGGCATGCGGCGGCCATGCGGCTCGATGCGGCGGTCGCGGGCGAGCTTGCGCCGTTGAAGCTCGACGCCGCGCGGTTTCGCACCGCGATCGCGACCGGGCCCGATACGGCGGAGGGGCGCGACCGCATCGAGTTCGAAGTATCGACCAATCCCGGTGCGCCGTTCGGTCCGCTGCTCAAGATCGCGAGCGGCGGTGAGCTGTCGCGCTTCATCCTGGCGCTGAAGGTCGCGCTGGCCGAGGAGGGCGCGGCGGCAACGATGATCTTCGACGAGATCGATCGCGGAGTCGGCGGCGCGGTGGCGTCGGCGATCGGCGACCGGCTCGCGCGGCTGGCGACGAAGACGCAGCTGCTCGTCGTGACGCATTCGCCCCAGGTCGCGGCGCGCGGCGACCAGCATCTGCTGATCGCCAAGAACAGCGACGGGCTCGTCACGCGCACCAATTTGCGGACGCTGAACGCGGGGGAGCGCCGCGAAGAGATCGCGCGGATGCTGTCCGGCGCGGAGGTGACCGACGAGGCCAGGGCACAAGCCGCGCGGCTAGTGACGGCTTGAACGAGCGATGGGGTCTTTCTAGCGTTCGGTTATCGTTCGCGGACGCCGGTGCCCGCCGACGTCTTCGATCCGGTCGTTGCGTGCAAGCGATCGCGCATGTCGGTGGGGGTCGGTCGCCTTGCCTTCCCCGCGCGCGAACGTTTACGGCGGCACGATGACCGAGGCCGAAGCCGCCAACCGCTTGATGCGCCTCGCCAGGGAAATCGCGAAGCATAATCGACTGTACCACGACAGCGATGCCCCCGAAGTCAGCGACGCCGAATATGACGCGCTCGTGCGCGAGAATGCTGCGCTCGAGGCCGAGTTTCCGAACTCGGTGCGCTCGGATAGCCCGTCGCGTGCTGTTGGAGCCGCACCCACGTCAAGCCTTGCCAAGGTCGCGCACGCGCGTGCGATGCTCAGTCTCGACAATGCGTTTTCTGCCGATGAAGTGGCCGACTTCGTCGCGCGTGTGCGGCGGTTTCTGAACTTGCCCGAGGACGCAACCGTCGCGCTGACCGCCGAGCCCAAGATCGACGGACTGTCGTGCTCGCTACGTTACGAGCATGGGCGGCTGGTGCAGGCGGCGACGCGCGGCGACGGGGCGGTGGGCGAGGATGTGACCGCAAATGTCCGGACAATCGCGGACATACCGGTAACGCTGAAGCGGCTCGGCATGCCCGACGTGTTCGAAGTGCGCGGCGAGGTTTACATGAGCAATGCCGATTTCGCCGCGCTCAATGCGAGCGGCGCGCGTCAATTCGCCAACCCGCGCAACGCCGCCGCCGGATCGCTGCGGCAAAAGGACCCCGCGGTCACCGCCGCGCGCCCGTTACGGTTCCTTGCGCACGGTTGGGGCGAGGCCTCTGCGTTGCCGGGCGACACGCAGGCCGACGTCATGCGCGCTCTCGCCACCTGGGGCCTGCCGGTCAGCGACCTGCTCGTCCGCGCCGATACGCTCGAGGCGGCGCTGGCGCAATTCACGCACATCGAGGCGATGCGCGCCGATCTTCCCTTCGACATTGACGGGGTCGTCTACAAGGTCGATCGGCTCGACTGGCAGGCGCGGCTGGGCTTCGTCGCAAAGGCGCCGCGTTGGGCGCTTGCGCATAAATTTCCGGCCGAACGCGCCGAAACGACGCTCGCCGCGATCGACATTCAGGTCGGGCGGACCGGCAAGCTGACGCCGGTCGGACGACTGGCTCCCGTCACCGTCGGCGGTGTCGTCGTGTCGAACGTCACGCTGCACAATGCCGACGAGATCGTGCGGCTAGGCCTGCGCCCTGGCGACCGCGTCGCGATACAACGCGCGGGCGACGTCATTCCACAGGTGCTCGACAATCTAACGCGGACGGCCGTGCGGCCCGCCTTCGTCTTTCCCACCGCTTGTCCCGAGTGCGGCTCCGACGCGGTACGCGAAGCGGGCGAGGTCGACATCCGCTGCACCGGCGGGCTCATCTGTCCTGCGCAGCGCATCGAACGGTTGAAGCACTTCATTTCGCGCGCGGCGCTCGACATCGACGGGCTCGGCGACAAGACCATCGTTGAACTCTTCGGGCTTGGCTGGCTGCACGGCCCCGCCGATATCTTTCGTCTGCACGCGCACCGTGACGTGCTGCTGATGCGCGAAGGGTGGAAGGCCAAGTCGGTCGACGCGCTGCTTGCCAGCATCGCGGCAAAACGAACGCCCGATCCGGCGCGTTTTTTGTTCGGGCTCGGCATTCGCCACGTCGGCGCCGTCACCGCGCGCGACCTTCTCAAAGCGTTCGTGACCGTCGAGCGCGTCGCCGAGGTCGCGCAGCACGTCGACGCGCTCGGCGAATTGTCGTCGGTCGAGGGCATCGGTCCGGTCGTCGCTGCGGCGTTGATCGATTTTTTCCATGAAGCGCATAATCGCGTGGCGTGGGATGACTTGCTGCGCGAGGTTGCGCCCGCCCGTTACGTCTCGACGACGCGCGCCTCGTCGGTAACGGGCCAGACGATCGTGTTCACCGGCGCGCTCGAAACGATGAGCCGCGACGAGGCCAAGTCGCAGGCCGAACTACTCGGCGCACGCACCGCCGGTTCGGTAAGCGCGAAGACCGATCTCGTGGTCGCCGGACCAGGCGCGGGATCGAAACTGAAAAAGGCTTCAGAACTCGGCATCACGATCATCGATGAAGCCGCATGGGCGGCCATCGTCGCGGCACCAACTTAACCCGTCGCATAATTGGCAACGCTGGGTTGCCGATTGGTGCGCTTCCACGCCGACCCGACGTACGCCAGCGTCACGCACGGAGAGGGAAGCGCCGCATGACTGCGACAAATGATCTGCGCGCGCTGTTTGACGCCGCGCTTGCTGCGGTCTGCGCCGAAGCGGCGATGCCGGCGGCACTGCCCGACGCTGGTCGAAGGCGGCTCGCGGTGATCGCGGTTGGGAAAGCAGCCGCCGAGATGATGCGCATTGCGCAGCTTAGGGGCAAGCGACCGCTCGAAGGGCTCGTCGTTACGCGCCGGGGACACCTGCCAACGCCCTTGCCGCGGTGGCCGGGCGTGGAGATCATCGAGGCGGGGCATCCCTATCCCGATGCGAACAGCGTCACGGCGGCGTCGCGCGCACTCGCCCTGGCCGCGACGCTTGAGGCCGGCGATCAGCTCCTCGTGCTACTTTCAGGCGGTGGATCGGCGCTGCTCGCCGCACCCGCGCATGGGATCACGCTCAAGGAGAAGCAGGCGCTGACGCGGGCATTGCTGCAGTCGGGCGCGACGATCGCGGAGATCAACGCGGTCCGCAAGCATCTGTCGACGATCAAGGGTGGTCGGCTCGCGGTGGCGGCCGGCGCGGCGCATGTGACGACGTGGATCATCAGCGACGTTCCCGGCGACGATC
>JAYTAR010000251.1:0-4089 GCA_043737455.1 Sphingomonadales bacterium
AGGGTCGGCTCGAGATCGCGCGGCGCCTCGCGACGCGCCCGACGCACGGCAATGATGTCGCCGCTGCCCAGGCTTATTTGACCGATCAGCTGTTGCGACTTGCCTATGACTTTACGACGCAGCGGCTGCACGCGGCGAATAATCCAACGACCGGCGAGCGGCTGACCTTAGTCGCTGTGGGCGGCTATGGTCGTGGCGAGATGGCACCGTGGTCCGATATCGACATCGCGTTCCTAACTCCGTGGAAGGCCACCGGATGGAGCGAGGCGGTCATCGAATCGATGCTCTACCTGCTGTGGGATCTGGGGCTAAAGGTCGGGCATTCGTCACGCTCGCTCGACGAGATGGTGCGGATGGCCAAGGGCGACCTGACGATCCGTACCGCCCTGCTCGAGGCGCGGTGGGTATGGGGCGACCAGGCGCTATATGACGAGGCGGCGGCGCGCTTCGATACGCAGGTTGTGGCGGGAACCGCACGCGCCTTCGTCACCGACAAGCTTGCCGAACGTAACGCGCGCCACAAACGAATGGGCGACAGCCGCTATGTCGTCGAACCCAATCTGAAAGAGGGCAAGGGTGGTTTGCGCGATCTCCATACCTTGTTCTGGATCGGCAAATATATCCACCGGGTCGGTGATGTCGCCGACCTTGTCGACAAGGGGCTGTTGACCGCGCCCGAGCTGCGCCGTTTCCAGAAGGCCGAGGATTTCTTGTGGGCGGTGCGGTGCCACCTTCACCTCGTTGCCGGACGGCTCGAAGACCGGCTGACGTTCGATGTCCAGTCCGAAATCGCGCGACGCATGGGCTATGCCGAGCGCCCGGGGCGGTCGCCGGTCGAGCGTTTCATGCGGCATTATTTCCTGACCGCGAAAACCGTCGGTGACCTGACCGGCGTCTTCCTCGCGCATGTCGACGACAGCCTCGCCCCGCGCGGGCGCAGCTTTGGCCTGTCGGGTTTCATGCGTCGTCCGCGCAAGCTGTCGGGGCTGGTCCTCGATCGCGGGCGCCTTGCGATTCCTAGCGACGACTGGTTTCAACAAGACCCTGTGCGGCTCATTGAACTGTTCGCGGTCGCCGATGCGCACGGCCTTGAAATCCATCCCAACGCGATGCGGGCAGCCAATCGCGACGCGCGACTGATCGACGCGCGCGTCCGCGCCGATGAACGTGCCAATGCGCTGTTCCTCGACGTGCTGACGAGCCCAAGGACGCCGGAAACGGTGCTTCGCTGGATGAACGAGGCGACGGTGTTCGGGCGCTTCGTTCCCGATTTCGGTCGCGTCGTCGCACAGATGCAGTTCGACATGTATCATCATTACACTGTCGATGAGCATTCGATCCGCGCGATCGGACTGCTTGCGCAGATCGAGCGCGGCGACCTTGCCGACGATCATCCGCTGGCGACCGTGATCTTGCGGCAGTCTCCGATGCGGCGTGCGCTTTACGTCGCGGTCCTGCTTCATGACATCGCCAAGGGGCGCGGCGGTGACCACAGCGTGCTGGGAGCCGAAGTCGCGATGAAATTGTGCCCGCGCTTGGGACTGAGCGCAGCCGAGACCGAGACCGTCGCCTGGCTGGTCCGTCATCACCTGCTGATGTCAGCGACCGCGTTCAAGCGCGACCTGTCCGATTACAAAACGATCCTGGACTTCGCGCGGGCGGTGCAATCGCCCGAACGGCTACGGCTGCTGCTCGCGCTGACGGTGGTCGATATCCGCGCGGTTGGCCCCGGTGTATGGAACGGGTGGAAACGTCAATTGCTCGGCGATCTCTACGCCGCCGCCGAGGAAGTCTTGCGGCTGGGGCATAAGCAAAACGGCCGCGCCGAGCGCATCGCGGCAAAGCAGGCGACGCTATGCGACATGCTTGGCTGGGACGCGCCGACGTTCGACCTATGGCGGCGCCGGTTGCCCGAGAGCTATTGGATTGCCGAACCCGACGATATTCTCGCTGCCAACGCCGCGATGGTCGCCGACGCGGGCGAAGCGCCGCTCGTCATCGCGGCGCAAGTATATCCGGCGCGGGGTGCAACACTCGTCACCGTTTACGCCGCTGACCATCCGGGCCTGTTCTTCCGCCTTGCCGGGGCGATCCATCTCGCGGGCGCGAGCATCATCGACGCGCGCATTCACACCACACGCGACGGCATGGCGCTCGACAATTTCCTCGTACAAGATCCCTACGGCCGGATGTTCGACGAGGCCGGGCGGCTGAAGCGCCTCGAACGCGCGATCGAGGATGCGCTGGCAAACCGCAGCCGCCTCGCCGAACGGCTCGCCGCGCGCCCGCTCGTACGCCCGCGCGCCGAGGCGTTCGCGATCGAGCCTAACGTGCTGATCGATAATAAGGCGTCGAACCGCTACACCGTCATCGAGGTGAACGCGCGCGACCGGCCCGCCTTGCTCCACGCGCTCGCCTTTGCGTTATTCGATTCGCGAGTGACGATCCGCTCGGCACATGTCGCGACCTATGGCGAGCGCGCTGTGGATACTTTTTATGTCACCGACCTGACCGGCGACAAGATCGGAAATACACGGCTGCGTGCGATCGAGCAGCAATTGCTCGCTGCGGCAGGCGAGCCGGCGAGCGAAACGATCGCGGCCTAAATGCAAAACGCCGACCCAGGCTGACCCGGATCGGCGCTGTTTGCACTTACCTCGAAGCTTCAGAACTTGAAGCGCGCGGTGACGCCGTAGGTCCGCGGCTCGGCGAGGAACGCGCCAAACATCTGCGTCGATGTGGCGATGTAACCGCGCTGGACGTTATTGACGCCCGCACTAACCGGCGAGGACGACGGTATCCCGCCACCCTGCAGAGGCGCGTCGAAGCTCACCTGCTGATATTGCTGATTCAGCACGTTCTGCGCCCAAAATTCGATACCCCAGCGCTGCTCGGGGCCGCGGATGCCCACGCGTGCGTTGACGATACCAACCCCTTCCTGAACCTTCTCGCGATCCAGGTCAGACCCGGTGTTGACTGCACTCTGATAACGGAAGTCGGTGTAGATAAGCGCCGACAGACCCGTGTCGCCGATGGGAGGGGTCCACGAGAACGATCCGGTCGTGACATAGAGCGACGAGTTCGAGAGGCGTTGTCCGGGTAGGTTCGACAACACCGCCGGGAAGGCCGATCCGCCAGTGCCGATCAGATCGTTCTTATACTTGGTATCGGCGATGGTGAAGCCAAGGTTGACAGCGACATGGCGCGCCGGGCGAATAAAGGCTTCGAGCTCGACGCCGCGTGACCGTACGCCCGCCTTCTGGCCGCCCGTGCAGACGCCGGTCGTATTGCTATTGTCGCCGCTCGCGCCCGAAAGCCCGGACTTGCACGAATTGACGTTGACGACGATGAAGTTCAGCCCGTTGAACGTGTTGAGCTGAAACCCGCGGAAATCCTGGATGAACGCCGCGATGTTGAGATCGAAGCCCGGACGGTTGAGCTTATAACCGATTTCAAATGCGTCGACGACTTCGGGTTCAAAAGTCAGCGCATTCGTATCGGCTGCGCCTGAAATCCCCGCAACGGGCAAATTGCCGCCGGCAACCGGGGCCGGTCCGAGCACGATGCGCGACAAGCCCGAGCGATCAAGATTGAAACCGCCAGCCTTATAGCCGCGCGAATAGCTGCCGTAGAGGAGATGCCCGTCGCCAGGCTTGAAGCTGACGACCGCGGTTCCGGTCAATCGCTGCTCGGCCTTCACGCGGCCGTTTTGCGTCAGCGTGCCTGTCGGAGTCGAGGGAATGACGCACGGCAGCGTGGCGAGACCCGCGATCGGCGAAGCGCCGCTGGAAATCGCGCGGCAAAAGACATTGTTGTCGGTGAAGGTCGCATCGAGCGTCTTGCGCTCGTTGGTATAGCGCGCGCCGAGCGTCAGGTTGAACTGCTCGGTGAAGCGAATGACGTTGTGCGTGAAGAACGCGAAGTTACGGCTGGTCTGCTTGTAACGATCGTCGACTCCGACGCCCGCGAGCGCTGCGGTCGGCACGCCACCCGCGGCTGCAACTGCCCGATAGCCGAACAGCCCGGGGATCGCGCGCCCGCCGAGCAAATTGATCGGACCGCTGAGCGCTGCCGGGACGCCAGGCGCGC
>JAYTAR010000252.1:0-4088 GCA_043737455.1 Sphingomonadales bacterium
TAGCGTCGACGACGCATTCACCACGCTCGCCGCCATCGCTGGAAAGCGCGTGCGCGTCTTCGACCAAGCGGGAAACAGCAAAAGTTTGAGCCGGTCGCAAGCGATCGCGG
Source organism: Sphingomonadales bacterium (assembly GCA_043737455.1). GTDB lineage: Bacteria > Pseudomonadota > Alphaproteobacteria > Sphingomonadales > Sphingomonadaceae > Sphingomonas_O. The sequence continues at coordinate 111 of JAYTAR010000252.1, forward strand.
ACTTGGCTCGACAGGTCGCGCACCCCTTTGCACCGGGCCCGATCGCGCCCGGCGAATTGATCGCGATCTTATCGAGTTGGCGACAGATGATCGACGCCAACAAGCCGATCGCGGCCGCATTCGGCTTGGCCGGGTGGAAGCGCGTGACGACGAACGCATTGTTATGGGGCGGCGAGCGTGCGGTGCGCTACGTCCGGTCGCCAAGATCGGTACCGAGCGGCGCGCGGGTCGCGGCTTGGTCTTCAAAGCTGCGACGGGGGATTTGCGACGATTTGGACGCGCGGGGAGTGTCGCGCATCGAGATCGAGGACGGGTTCGTGCGCTCGCGCGGGCTGGGCGCCGATTGCGTGCCCCCGCTGTCGCTAACGGTCGACGCGCTTGGGCTGCACTTCGACCCGGGCCGACCCAGTGCGCTCGAAATGCTGCTCGAGCATGAAGAGTTCGACGATGCCATGCGTGCGCGCGCGGCAGCTTTGCGCATTCGCCTGGTGCGCAGCGGTATCACCAAATACTCGGTGGCATCGACATCGTCGGTCGGGGTCACGCGCGCGACACGCACGCTGCTCGTCACCGGACAAGTCGAGGACGACGCGTCGGTTCGCATGGGCGGCGGCGAGGTGCGCGGCAATCTCGACCTGCTGCGCCGTGTCCGCGCGTACGATCCCGCCGCGACCATCATCTACAAGCCGCATCCCGATGTCGAGGCGGGCCACCGCGCCGGCGCCGTTCCCGATTGCGAGGCATTGCGCGTTGCAGACCGTATCGACCGTGAACAAGGCGTCGTCGCGTTGATCGCGCAAGCCGATGAAGTGCATGTGCTGACTTCGCTCGCGGGCTTCGAAGCGCTGCTGCGCGAGCGACCTGTCGTGACGCACGGCGTGCCGTTCTATGCTGGCTGGGGGTTGACCAAAGATTTGGGGCCCGTGCCCGCGCGGAGGACCCGCCGACGCAGCCTCGACGAACTCGTCGCCGCGACGGTCATCGCCTATCCGCGCTACCTCGATCCGGTGACGATGCTGCCGTGTCCGGTCGAGGTTCTGCTCGACCGTCTGGAACGCGGCGAAGGCGTCACCGGCGGCTTGCTCACGCGCATTCGACAAGTGCAAGGGCGGCTGCGCAAGCGATTGCATCATGGCTGACTTGCCGCGCCACATCCTGCTGCTGCAGGGGCCTCCGGGGCCGTTGTTCGTCCTGCTCGCCGAGCGGCTGAACACGCTCGGCGTAGCGACCAGCCGAATCAATATAAACGGCGGCGACCGCGCCGATTGGCCCGGCCCGGCGACCAATTACCGCGGCACCTTGTCGCGCTGGGCGTTGTTCATCGACCGTTATCTGTGTTCGCACGGCGTGACCGACATCATCCTCTACGGCGATTGCAGGCCGTACCATGAGACCGCGCGCCAGATCGCGACGAGCCGCGGCGTCCGCGTGCTGGTGCTCGAGGAAGGCTATGTCCGCCCCGACTGGATGACGTTCGAGCTTGCAGGCGTAAACGCCAATTCGTCGCTGCCGCGCGATCCGCAACGTCTGCGCAGCGTCGCGGAGCGCCTGCCGCCGGTTGTCGCGAGCCCGCCAATTACCGCGAGCTTTGGCCGCCGAGCGCGTGACAGTTTTCGTTATTATGCGCACATCTGGTTCGGTCAGTTCACCTTTCCATTCTACCGCAGTCACCGGCGTATCGGTATCCTGTACGAGGGGGTGGCGTGGGGGTGGCGGTTGTTGCGCACCAAGCGGCATGCCCATCGCACCGAGCGCGAGCTTGCATCGCTCGACGGCACGCCGCACTTCCTCGTCCCGCTCCAGCTGACCAGCGACTATCAGATCCGCCTGCACTCGCCATTCGCCGACATGGCGGGCGCAGCCGAGTTCATCGTCGCAAGCTTCGCCGCGCGTGGCGCCCCGGCGCATCATTTACTGCTGAAGGTTCATCCGCTCGACGTCAGCGGCATCAATTGGAGCAAGCTGTGTCGCCAATGGGGCCGACGCCATGGACTCGAGGGCAGGCTGCACGTCGTCGACGGCGGCAATCTGGAAACCATGATCACCGCTTCGCGCGGTATGGTGTGCGTGAACAGCACGTCGGCGACGCTCGCGCTGGCGGCTGGCAAGCCGGTGTGCGCGATCGGTGAGGCGATCTATGATATCGCCGGGCTGACGCACCGCGGGCATCTCGACGACTTCTGGGCCAACCCGACACCGCCCGATCGCAGCCTTTACGAGGCGTTTCGCCGCGTCCTCGTCCACACCTGCCTCGTCCGGGGCGGCACCGCGAGCCTGTCGGCGACGCAGACATTGCTCGATTCGCTCATCGCTCGTTTGCTCGCGCGCCCGTCAGCGATCGTCGAGCCAGGTGTCGACTCGCGCGAAATGCTGGTCCCAGCTGGGCGCGACATAGCCCGTCAGGCGCGCTAACTGCCGATCGCGCGCCACCGAGTCGTCCTGGGCATAAGCGAGGATCACCTCGCTCCAGCCCGCGCGGTCGTCGGTCGCCAGATAATCGGGGATATCGCCCGCCAACTCGCGAAAGATCGGCAGGTCGCTCGCGATCACCGGCAGCCCGCGGCCAAGCGCTTCGACGAGCGGCAAGCCGTAACCCTCGACGTGCGAGGGAAAGAGCAGAGCGCGCGTGCCGTCCAGCCGCTCACCAAGGTTCGCATCGTCGAGACCGCTATGCTCGACGACCAGTCCGCGCAGTCGCGCATCATGGTCGAGCCGATCGAACACCGAGTCACACCGCCAGCCGCGGCGCCCGATGATCTCGAGCAGCGGCGCATCGGCTCCCAAGGAAGCGAAGCCGCTCCACACGTCGAGCAGGAGCGCGTGGTTCTTGCGTCCCTCGATCGTGCCGAGCATGACGAAGCGCGCGCGCGGCTGTGCGTCGATCTCGGTCCGCGCCGACACCATCGGCGACGTCCCGAGCCACGCGACGACGGTCGGCGGGAGCGGCAGCGCGCACTGCACCGCAAAGCTCGCCAGCGCATCGCGCGTCGCGCGCGAATTGACGATCACGCCGGCCGCGCTTTCGAGAACAGTGCGCATGCGCCGGGCGTGACGCACATCCTCGCCTTCACGCGAATATTCGGGGTGGCTCAGCGGGATCAGGTCGTGGACGAAAAGGATCGCCCGCAGCCGGTTGGCGGCAATCCAGGCGGCAAGTCGCGGGTCCTCGAGTGCAGTATGCCCGACGTTCAGGTAGCGCGCCCGCTCGATCTCGCCGCGAAACAGCGACGCGCCGAGCAGGGGTCGCGCGAGCAGGCGGACCAGCGCGGCCCGGTCGTCATCATCCTGCGACAACAGGCCGAACATTTTTTCCGACGCCGCTTTGCTAAGAACGCGGCGGACGCCGGCAACCTCGACGACCGCAAGCGCATTCGCGCGATAATGGTCGAGATAGGCCGAACACACGCGGTCGATCCCGGTCGCGCGAATGCGCTGCCAGCGACGGCGAACGGGGCGAGTGACGTCGAGAAGAAGCGGCTGCACGACACGACTTTGCAATTTTTGCAGCGGAATGACCAATCGAGCGATCGCAGAGCTCGGTAATGAGCGTAATGCGGAAGCGGGAATTGCGAAAAACCGGCGGTTTTGCGTGCGTTCACTTCACACACTTCGCAGGGTGCGCGACCATTTGCGCTCGGTGCGGATCGCGGACGGTTTTGCTGGACGGATCGACGAAGTGAAAGAGCGGCAGCGCGCGCTGCGCTGGCGACGATGCACGAACGGCCAAGGGTAGGACAGCACGCATCGCATCAACTCAAAACGCGGCGTCGGTATCCTTGGCGAGGATCCGACCGATCGCGTCGAACAGCAGTTTCATCGCTACCGGCTTCAAGATCACATCGTCAGCGCCCTGCGCGATGCAGTTTTCTTTCAGGTTCACGGCGGTATCGGCGGTGACGACGATGACGGGCAACGTCGCTTTCGCATCGCCGCGCTGACGAATCTGGCGAATCGCCTCGAGGCCATCCATGCCCGGCA
>JAYTAR010000253.1:0-4080 GCA_043737455.1 Sphingomonadales bacterium
AGCGATACGGGTGGCGCGTCGGACATGGCGCGTCATCGCGCCACGACCTCCGCGATGCAAGCATCACGATGCCGCCGGATCGGCCCAGGCGAAGACGAACGGCTTGGCATCGGGATCGATGCCCGCGAGCATCATGCCCTGCCCGCGCGAGGCGTGGCCATGCGTCAACGGCCGGTCTTGCGGATCGCGCAGTTGGACGAGCAACGTCGTGCGCGCTTCGTCGGAGATGTTCACGCCCGACCCGTGAACTGTTAAGTAGTTGATAACAATCGCATCTCCCGCTCGTGCCGGGACGGGCGTCGCGCCCGCGAACGGCCAGTCGACCGCGCTCAGCACATGGTCCTTGCCGGTCGCGGGTTGCGGTCCGCGCAGATGCGAGCGCGGATAGACCGTGACGCATCCCTTTTCGACCGGCGCGTCGTCGAGATGGAGGATGACCGCCATCATCGACTGCCCTTCGTGCGGGAAATAGGGCTGGTCCTGGTGCATCGGAAACGGCGAACCACGCGCCGGCGGCTTGATGAACATTTTGTTGTGATGAAGCTGGACATTGGGACCGATCAGCGCGGTCGCCAGGTCCATCAGCCGCGGATCGACGAGCAGCCGCGTAAAGGCGGCGCTGCGGAACTGGACGTCGTGGCAATGCTCGATCCGCGTGCCGCCGCTTCGCTGGCTTTCCCATGTCGCGTCGGTTTCGCCCTGCCGCGCCGCCAGCGCGTGGCATTCGGCGCGCAGCTCCGCCGCCTCGCGGGGAGTCAGGAGCGCTTCGACGTGGAGATAGCCCTGCTCGCGATAGAATCGGGTGTCGGCATCGGTCATCATCACGCTTTACTCCTGGCAGACGTGCGGCGGCAGCAACGGCACGCGCGGCTCGACGATCTTGCGCGCGAGCGGGTTCAAACGCGCAAGCAGGTCGGGCGACGGTCGGTGCCCGAAGCGGGTGCGATTCCATGCGGAACCATAGCGATAGACCGCGATGCGGCGTTCGCCCGCGTTCACGCGCTTCGCCGATCCGTGGCACAGCGCATCGACGAACATGATCGCATCGCCCGCCGTCAGATGAACCTCGACCGCGCCCGCGATACCCTCGACCGAACCGCCCCCCGCGTCGGACCATTCATGCCCCCGATCGCGATCGCGAAACGCCGGATGCTCGATGTTCGACTTGTGCGAGCCGGGAATGACCATCGTCGCGCCGTCGCCGGGGCCAATGTCGGTGAGCGCGGTCAGGACATTGACCTGACCACAAGCGAAGCGCCCGTCGGCCCAGGCATAACGCGTGCGATGCGCGAATTCGTGCCCGCCCGAATGGATCGGGATCGCTTCGCCGGGGCCGCGCCGCGTCACGAAATTCTCGTCGATCGTGATCGGGCCGTGATAGCTGTCGTAGCTGCCCTGCCCACCGACGAAGCGTAGCAAAGTGTTCAAGACGCGCGGGTGATCGATCATCGCCGCGAACACGCCGCCCAGCTCGTACACCTGCTGATAGCTGATGCCGCGGTGGTCGGGATGGTCTTCGCGCTGCACCCAGCCGTGCCATTCACCGCGCGCGAGCGGCGGGATCGCATCGATCCGGGCGTTGGCATCGGCGACCTCGGCCGCCGACAGGAAGGCCGGAATGCGGATGAAGCCGTTCAGGTCGAACAGATATTCGTCGAGCGCAGTCGGGATCGCCGCTTCGGGATGCGCCACTGCGAGCGGTGCGGTCCCATGCGTGTCATAGCTTGCCGTCACCGGGTCAGTGCCCGCCCCACGCCAGTGCGATCGCGGCGGTCCACGAGAAATCGTCGCCACCGCTGCCACTGCCATCGATGGGACTGAACGCTTCGTAAAAGCCGTTGTCGGCGATCAGCTTCAGCGTATCGGCCCGGACGCGTTCGCCACGGACCGCGTCGCCCGCTTCGGCCAACCCCTCGCCGATCATCCAATTGACGACCGCCCAGACCGGCCCGCGCCAGTAACGGATCATCTGAAAGCCGGGATCGTCGGGATCGAGGCTGGGCATGACATAAGCGACGCGCGCGGCGATCCGGTCGAAATGCGCGCGCATCGCCGCGTCCTTATCGGCGTCGCGCAGGCCCGCATAAAAGGACAAGAACGAGGCGCTGGTCACGAATCCCGACGAGCGCCCCGTCAGCAAGTCGCGCGAGCACCAGCAGCGCCGTTCGGCGTTCCACAACCAGTCGATGCCACGCTCGGCGATCGCGATCCGCTCGCGCAGCCATGCGGCATCGGCGTCGGCCTGCAGATGCTCGGCCAGCGCGAGCAGGTCGCGGTGCGCGCGCAGCAGGATCATCGACATGCCGACATCGGCGACGCGGAACGGATTGCCCGCGGCGATCTTGGCATGGTCCCACCCCTGCGCGCGGCCATAATGCACGAGCGCGAGGTAGCGGTCATATTCGAGCTTGGTCGGGCGCATCTTGGCGTCTAGATGCCCGGTATCGCGGCGGACATAATCGCCGACGTCCGATACGTCGATCGGTTCGCCGGGCGCATCCCATTCGGGCGAATTGTCGCGCCCCGTTTCCCACGGATGCATCGCGACGACGACACCGCGCGCATCGGGATCGCGGTGCACGGCGAACCAGCGGTGGTACGCCATCAGCTTGGGGAACAAACGCGCCAGCCGTGGCGCAAATTCAGCGGTGTCGGTCGCGCCGTCCCACAGCCGTCGCACGACGGTCGCGGCAACGGGTGGCTGCGTGATGCCCGACGTCGCCGGATTGCGATTGGTGTTCCAAACCGTCGGCCCGGGAAAGTAGCCCGGATCGTCCTGCCAGAACACGATATGCGGCACGAAGCCGTCGGCCCATTGCGCGGTGAACAGCGTCTCGAGCTCGGTCCACGCGCGGACGCGGTCGAACGTCGCGAAGCCGAGCGCGACGAACGCCGAATCCCAGTTCCACTGAAACGGATAGACGCGTCCGTTCGGCACGGTGTAGCCGCCGCGATCGTTCGTCGCGAGGATGTCGCGCGCGGCGGCGTCGAGGTCGGACACTTTACGCTCTCCGCCTGGCCATGATCAGAAGTCGAACGTCAGCCGCCCCGTGATCCGGCGCGGCAGCACGGGTCGGCCAACGAAATAGGCGCCGCCGCTAGTCTGGTTCGCGTCCTGCCGCGGCGACCCTTCGGTCACAGCCTGGGTATCGAACAGATTGAACACGTTGATTCCCAGCCGCACCCCGCGACGGTCGCCGAACGCGAGCCGGTAGCCCGCATCGAGATTGACGACGTTCCAGCCGCGCAGCCGGATCGCATTGGTGTTCGCGGTGAAATTGTCGTCGGTGTAATTGGTAAAGACCGCCGCATCGAGCCGCCCGTCGTCGTAATAAAGGCCGGCGTTGTAGAGCAGGTTCGGCTGGCGTTCGAGCAGCTTGCCGACATTGCTCAAATTGGTGTCGAACTTGGTGTAGCGTGCATCCTGCAACGTCATGTTGCCGCGGAACCACAGGCTGCGCACGATCTTGAGGTCGAGTGTCGCTTCGATGCCATAGCTTCGCGTCGATACGATGTTGACGTTTTCGCGGAACCCGCCCGCGCCATCGTTGACGAACAGCACTTGCCGCCGGTCGCTCAGGTCGGTGTAAAAGAACGCCGCGGTCAGGTCGAACTGCCGCTCGCTGACTTTCACCCCGGCCTGTGCCTGCTTGATGATCTCGGGCTTGAACGAGGCGAGGATGTTGAGCGCATTAAACTGGATCGCGCGCATCTCGGGGAAGAAATAGCCGCGCGAGGCGTTGGCATAGACGCTGACCGTGTTGCTGACCTTGTAAAGGCCACCGATCGCGCCCGCCCATGCGCTGGTCGAAACGCGCCCGGTCTGGAACGTCCCCGCGCCCCAGATCACGTCGCGCAAAGCTGTCGACAGGTTCGGCGTCGTCGCGTCGGTGATCGTCGTCGCGGTCCGTTCGCGGCTGATCTCGCCGTTGTAGCGTTCGACGCGGAAACCGATGTCGATGTTGAAGCGGTCGCCCTCGATCTGATCGGCGATATAGCCTGCGTAACGCTCGGCCTTGTGACTGTTGTTGACATAGCCAGCACCCGCGTTGAGCAAGCCGCCACGCGAGATGACGGTCG
>JAYTAR010000254.1:0-4073 GCA_043737455.1 Sphingomonadales bacterium
CGCCGGCGCACTGTCGATCAGTGCCGCCAGCCGGTCAGCTTGCGCCGTCGCGTACGCCGCCCGCCGCCGCAGCGCCAGCCCGGTCACGACTGCCCACACCGCGACGCCCAGCCACAGCGCGAGCACGACGCCCGCAAGCACCGCCGCCCCGGTGGTGATCATCACCATGTTACGCCCGCGCCCGTCATCACGCGTCGTCTAAGGCGACAATCGCCCGCCGTGAAGCGGGCGCACCGACGACCCCTCAATAACGATAGTGATCGGGCTTGAATGGTCCGCTGGTGCTGACGCCGATATAACCCGCCTGCTTGTCGCTGAGCTTGGTCAGCTTCACGCCAAGCTTTTCGAGGTGGAGCATCGCCACCTTTTCGTCGAGGTGCTTGGGCAGCACGTACACCTGGTTCTCATACTGGTTGCTCTTGGTCCACAGTTCGATCTGCGCGAGCACCTGATTGGTGAAGCTCGCCGACATGACGAACGAGGGATGCCCGGTCGCGCAGCCCAAATTCACGAGGCGCCCCTTGGCGAGCACGATGATCTGCTTCCCATCGGGAAATTCGACCAGATCGGTGCCGGGCTTCACTTCGGTCCATTTATAGTTCGACAATGCCGCGATCTGGATCTCGCTGTCGAAATGGCCGATGTTGCAGACGATCGCGTTGGGCCGCATCGCCTTCATATGATCGGCGGTGATGACGTCGGCGTTGCCGGTAGCGGTGCAGAAGATGTCGGCGCGCTGCACCGCTTCTTCCATCGTCACGACCTCGAACCCTTCCATCGCCGCTTGAAGCGCGCAGATCGGGTCGATCTCGGTGACCATGACGCGTGCGCCGCCGTTGCGCAGCGACTGCGCCGACCCCTTGCCGACGTCGCCGAAGCCCGCGACGCACGCGACCTTGCCCGCCAGCATGACGTCGGTGGCACGGCGGATCGCGTCGACCAAGGATTCCTTGCAGCCGTAAAGATTGTCGAACTTCGACTTGGTGACGCTGTCGTTCACGTTGATCGCGGGGAACGGCAACTCGCCCTTCTTCGCGATTTCGTAAAGGCGATGGACCCCGGTTGTCGTCTCTTCCGAAACGCCCTTCAAATTCTTGACCGTCTCGGTCAGATATCCCGGACGCGCCACGACGAACGCCTTCAACGCGCGCTGGAATTCGACCTCTTCCTCATTCTCGGGCTCGCCAAAACTTTCGCCCCGCTCGAGCTTGGCACCCCACAGCGCGAACATGGTCGCGTCGCCGCCATCGTCGAGGATGAGGTTCGCGGTCTGCCCGTCTCCGTCATGCTCCCAATCGAAGATGCGCCCGACGTAATCCCAATAATCAGACAGGCTCTCGCCCTTGATCGCGAAGACGGGAATGTTCGCGGCGGCGATCGCCGCGGCGGCATGGTCCTGCGTCGAAAAGATGTTGCACGTCGCCCAGCGGACGTCGGCCCCCAATGCGGTCAGCGTTTCAATCAGCACAGCAGTCTGGATCGTCATGTGCAGCGAACCGACGATGCGGGCGCCCTTCAGCGGGTGCGACACGCCAAACTCATCCCGCAACGCCATCAGCCCGGGCATTTCGGTTTCGGCGATATTCATCTCACGCCGACCGAAATCTGCGAGGGCGATGTCGGCGATGACGTAATCGGCGGTTGCGGTAGGGCGATCGAGGACGGTGGCCACGCAGCTTCTCCAAGGATTTGCGAAAGTCCCCGGCCCGTAACCGTCAACTGCCCTCAACGCAATATAACGAATCCTTTATATGCGCCCCGCTTCGTCAATAAATGGCCGCGAACGTCAACACCGGTTCGCAGCGCTCTCCCTCGATCAGCGGGTCGATCGCATTGAGCGCGGCGAGGCGGTCGAGCGCGTTGAACGTCGCGGGCTGCTTGAGCGCAAGGTCCGCGATCGACGCAAGCGCGTTGCAATCCAGCCCCTCGACCCCCGCGCCATAGCGGTTCGCGACGCGCGTGACATAGCGGTCGAAAGCGTTCTGTCCGCCGCCGGTTTGCGTGAAATAGGCGCGCAACCGCGTGTTGCCGACGACCAGCGCGGCGCGGCTGCGCTTCACCATCGCATTGTACTTCTTCAACATGCCGCTGTCGCCGCGACGACAGCGCAACGCCGACACCATCAGCATCGTGTCGAAATCGCGGACACGGGCAGCGGCGACCTCGTTCGCGCTCCAGCAGGCAGCATAGGAGGGCTGGGGAGTCGCAACCACGACAGCGGCGGCACAAAGGCTGGCAAGGATACGCATGATCGACACTCCGACGCGAACTGAACCGTCACGTTCGCAGCAATCGGTTGAAGCGTGGTTAAGGCGGTGCTCGTGCCCTGCGCTTTCTCGGTCGGCGCTTGATCTCGACCTGCGTCGGCGAGTAGTGCGCGAGGAGACCCACGACAGGAGCTTTTCCCATGACGATCGCGATCGGCGACAAAATCCCGGCGGCCACGCTGACCAAGGTAACCGAAAGCGGTCCTGAGGCGGTCTCGAGCATCGACTTCTTCGCGGGACGGCGCATCGCGCTGTTTTCAGTGCCGGGTGCTTTCACGCCGACATGTTCAGCCAAGCATCTGCCCGGCTTCGTCGAGCAGGCCGATGCGCTGAAGGCAAAAGGCATCGACGAGGTGGCCTGCACCGCGGTCAACGACGCGTTCGTAATGGGCGCGTGGGGCAAGGCCGGTGGAGCCGAGGCGGTGACGATGCTCGCCGACGGCAACGGTGAATTCGCACAGGCGCTCGGCCTGACCATGGACGGCAGCAAGTTCGGTCTGGGCACGCGTGGCCAGCGCTTCTCGATGATTGTGAACGACGGTGTGTTGGAGCAGCTGAACGTCGAAGCGGGCGGGGAATTCCGGGTATCGTCGGCGGAATATCTGCTCGCGCAGTTGTAGTCTGAGCGATTAGCGAAACCCTTCAGCTGTGCTAGTCATGTATCGCTGGAGGGTGCGATGCTCGACTCGATGCAGTTCGCGACGCGTAGGGCAGTCCTGGCGGGTGGTGCCGCGCTCCTCGTCGGTGCTGCCGCACCGAGCGAGCCATCGGGATTCACCGTCCCCTTGGTCGATCGGCTGACGCTTGAGATCGTCGACGACGCGGCAACGTTCGGACCGTTCCTCGATCCGCTCGATCTGCCTGGCTTGCGGGTGGTCCGGGCAGGGAACGGCGGCGGGGCAACCCTGACGCGCATGCTGCCGCGCGCGCTGACCGCCGAATTCGGATTGTCGATCCTTGCCACCTCGTCACGCGGCGGGACGACCCGACGCGTGCTCGTCGACTTCGGCTACTCCCGCGAAGTGCTTGCGAACAATTTGACGCTGCTTGGTATCGCCCCCTCGACGATCGACGCGGCGGTGCTCAGTCACGGCCATCTCGATCATTACGGTGGATTTCCCGGGCTGGTCGATGCCGGTCGCGATCCACGTCAGCGCATGCCGCTGATCGTCGGCGGGGAGGAAACGTTCTGCGAGCGCATCGCGATGATCGGCAAGCCGCCGCCGGTGATGGGCGCACTTGACCGCGTCGCGCTGGCAAAGGCGGGCTTCGACGTCGCGGTTCGACCATCGCCGGTTGCGGTCGCCGAGCATGCGTTCACGACCGGCGTCATTCCAGTGGGAGGCTTTGAGCGGGCTGCGATCCCGACCGCCATGCGCCCAGGCGTCGGTTGCGACCGCGCGCTCCTCGACCCCGCCAAGCGCGCCGCCGCGCAGCTGCCCGACGACGGCGAGCATGAGCTCGCCACCTGCTACAATCTGCGCGGGCGCGGGCTCGTCGTGATTGCATCGTGCAGCCATCGTGGCGTCATCAACTCGGTGCGACGGGCGCAAGCCATCTCGGGAGTGACACGGGTGCATGCGGTCGTCGGTGGCTTTCACCTCGTCAAGCCGCGCACCGAGGACGAGGCCCGCCGCACCGTCGCCGAATTCGCGCGCATCGACCCGGCGTATATCGTCCCGATGCACTGCACCGGCGAGGTCTTCATCGCCGAGGCGTTGCGGGTGATGCCACAAAAGATCGTGCGCTCGTACGTCGGCACGCAACTCGTTTTCGGCTAGTCAGCCCACCGAATGCGCTCACTTG
>JAYTAR010000255.1:0-1528 GCA_043737455.1 Sphingomonadales bacterium
CTTGTAAGCCGACCACCAAGCAAAGCGCCGCTCGATGCCTGTCGTGACCGCATCCTCAGTGCGTTCGACGGTGATGCGGCGCAGATTGGTGCCGGCGCCAAAGCTTCTGGCCAGATTGTCAGGATCGACGCGCTCGACCAACTTGGGGTTGGCGATGTCGCGGAACCGCACGAGCAACGGATTAGGCCGTCGGCGGGTCGCCGGGGCCACGTTTGGCGGGCATTAGCTCGGGGTAGTGACGCGGCACCTCGCGCACGCCCACGATCGTGACCGTATCCTCCATGCGCCGATCGAATTGCTGATCTTCGGTTGCGGTGTGCTGCAAATCCTTGACCTCGGAAAACGGGACTGTCCGTGCCGCCATGAACAGCGCACGCGATGCCCAGTCGTTGTCGGCATCGGATCGCAGCAGCGCGAACATCGTCTGGCCGCCCGGTGCATCAACCGCAGCGGCCTCACCACGCACGCCGTGCGACACCGTCCCCGGGTTGAGACTGGATCCACCGGCCGTCGCCGTCCGCACCTCGATCACGCTAGGTCACCGACTCATAAAGCGCATCCAGATTTTAGCTAAGGCGAGCTTGATGAGTGCGAGATAGTTTTCGGCGTGCTTTTCGTATCGGGTGGCGATGGCGCGGAAGTGTTTGAGCTTGCTGAAGAAGCGCTCGACGAGATTGCGGTATCGATAGAGGAAGCGACTGAACGCGGGGACGTTGGTGCGGTTGGGCATTGGCCTGACATTGACCCAAGCCCCGCGCTCGGCCAGTATCTGTCGCAAGCCGTCGCTGTCGTAGGCGCGGTCGGCAAGGAGCACGTCGCCGTCTCCGACCGTGTCGAGCATGTCGGCGGCGCTGCGCCCGTCATGGGCTTGTCCCTCGGGTGAGCTTGAGCGTGATCGGCAGGCCGTTGGCATCGACCAGCGCATGAACTTTGGTGGTCAGCCCGCCGCGCGAGCGCCCCCTGCATCGGCTTCCACTGCCGTGCCCAGCGGCGGTGTGCGCTGGACCCCCTTTTTACCGTTCGCCCCGTGCTGATGAACACGGATCGACGAGCTGTCGATCATCTGCAGATCGCCTTCGTAAGCCCGCGACACTGCCTCGAACAACCGGTCCCACACGCCTGCTTTGCGCCATCGAACGAACCGGTTGTAGCACGTCGTGTAAGGGCCGTAACGCTCGGGAATGTCCGCCCAGGGCGACCCCGTCCGCAGCCGCCAGTAAATGCCGTTCAGCACCCGCCGGTCATCGACCCGCGGCACCCCGCGCGGCTTGTTCGGCAGCAAGGGTGCGATCACCGACCAATCGAAATCCGATAGCTCATAACGACGTGCGCTCATCACCAAACTCCTCACGGAGCTTGAATCAAACCTTACCACGCTTGGCTAGCGATTTATCAGTGCATGACCTAGAGCCGCGCCGCACCCCCTGTTGCGTCGCTACTTCGACCGTCAGCCGGTAGTGATAGGTCGGATAGGCCTTGCTCCCGCCCAGCCCTTCGCCCCCCAGCACCACCGGCCCGCAACTCGCCA
>JAYTAR010000256.1:0-1526 GCA_043737455.1 Sphingomonadales bacterium
TCTCCATCACACGCCCGACGATACGCTCGACAAGATCGACGCGAAGTCGCTCGACCAGAACGTCGCGGCATACGCCGTCACGACGTGGCTTGCCGCCAATAGCGACGTGTTGTTTGCGCCCGGTCCGGCGCAACCCCGCTAAGGACACGCGACGGCAGCCGTGTTCTCTACACGATCCGACAGCAGGCCCGCATATCGATGCGGGCAGCGGTGCCATTCCGCAAGTGTCAGGACGCCTTATCGGCGTTCTTGGCGCGACGGGTATACTTGCGCTTTGCAGGAACGGCTGCCGGCGCGGCGGCGCTGAGTTCGGTTCGCTCTCCATCCGCTTCAGTCGCTGGTGTGCTCCGCTTACGACCAAGGCCGAGACGTTTGGCAACCGCCCGCCGCTCCTCCGAATATCCCGGCGCAACCATCGGGTAGGACGCCGGCAACCGGTAGCGCGATCTATAGTCTTCGGGTGACATGCCACGACTGGTCAGGTGCCGCTTGAGGCTTTTGTAGGGCTTGCCGTCGATCATCGACAGGATCACGTTGCGGTCAGCAAGCGATTTTCGAGCGGTGACGGCCGCGACATGTTCTTCGGCGACCGGCTCGTCGGGTTTGGGGGTCGTCGCGTCGAGACCGGACAAAGCCTGGTGCGTGGCGGCGATCAGCGCCGGCAGATCCTCGCTTCGGACATTGTTGTTGGCAACGAATGCCGAAAGCAGCTCTACCGTCAAAGCTGTCAACGTCTGCTGCTGATCGTCGCTCACAATATCGAATCCTTCGTGGTTGTTTGACCGACTCATTGCAATACGTTTGCACTGCCGTAAACATTTAGCGTCGGTCAATACCCGTGGGCCAGTATCTCGGTTTTAATCTGCGCGAAGCCCGTCCGTCCGAGGTAAAGTCGGACCAGGGCCGCGTGACCGTCGCTGCCGAGTGCTCGCCAGATCGAGATCGCCTTGGTTACGCCAAAATTGAAAGCACGGTTAGATATCTCAGCCTCGATGTAGAGGACGCCCTCGCGCTGGCAGAGAAAACCGAAATCTAGGTTCCGCAGCGACCCATACCCGGACGTTCAGCGCCCCTCGCCACTCCCCAACTTCGGACACTAGTTCATCGTCTGAGTTCGGGATCGATGGGGCCAGTTGCGATCAGCAAGCTTTCGAGTGCGCCACGGGCCAAACCAGATCTTGGCGAAGGTCGGCATCGACGTTCACCACAGCGTCGTTGACGCCCGAATGGGGCGGGCGAGCCGAGGCTCTGGTCGCCGGCTCATGCTGCGTCGGGAGAGGCGGCTGTGCTGCTGAAAACGATCGCCAATGCGCCGACCGCAAACCCCGCCCCGACCAGAAACGTCGCGTCCGCCCCGAAGCGGTCCCAGATCAGCCCGGCGATGACGCTGGCGAACAGCATCGCGACGCCGGTCATCAGGTTGAACGCGCCGAACGCCGACCCGCGCAGGTCGGCAGGCGCATGATCGGCGACGAGCTTGGCGAGCAAGCCTTGCGTCAGCGCCATGTGGACGCCCCACAGCGCGA
>JAYTAR010000257.1:0-1516 GCA_043737455.1 Sphingomonadales bacterium
GTCGCAACTGCCGTGCGGTTGAGTGGGTTCCTTGCACCCCGCCACGCCGCTATGCCTGCTGCGCATGAACATCCTCGTCATCGGTGGCGGCGGGCGCGAGCACGCCCTGTGCTGGAAGCTGCGCCAGTCGCCGCGCGTCGCCGACCTGTTTTGCGCGCCCGGCAATCCGGGGACAGCGCGCGAAGCCGAGTGCGTCGCGCTCGACGTTGCCGACCACGCCGCGGTGCTGGCGTTCTGCGCGGCGCGGCGGGTCGATCTGGTGGTCATCGGGCCCGAGGTGCCGCTCGTCGCGGGACTGGCGGACGATCTGCGGGCGGGCGGCGTGCGCGCCTTCGGGCCGGGGGCGGCGGCAGCGCAACTCGAGGGGTCGAAGAGCTTTACCAAGGCGCTGTGCGCGCGCGCGGGCATTCCTACCGCGGCGTTCGCGCGCTTCGACCGCGCCGACGCGGCACGCGCCCATGTCGATGCGCAGCCGCTACCGGTGGTGATCAAGGCGGACGGGCTGGCCGCGGGCAAGGGCGTGGTCATCGCCGAGACCCGCGCCGAGGCGCACGCCGCGCTCGATGCAATGCCCGGCGCGGTGGTCGTCGAGGCGTTCCTGACCGGCCCCGAGGCGAGCCTGTTCGTGCTGTGCGACGGCACCCATGTGCTGCCGCTGGCGAGCGCACAGGATTATAAGCGCGTCGGCGAGGGCGACACCGGCGCGAACACCGGCGGCATGGGCGCGGTCTCCCCGGCCCCGGCGCTGACGCCAGACCTGCAGGCCCGTGCGATGCGCGAGATCGTCGTGCCGACCGTCGCGGCGATGGCCGCGGCGGGAACGCCGTTCCAGGGCGTGCTGTACGCCGGGCTGATGCTGACGCCGACGGGGCCGCAGCTCATCGAATACAATGTCCGCTTCGGCGATCCCGAATGCCAGGTCCTGATGGCGCGGCTCGACAGCGACCTCGTCGACCTGCTGGTCGCGACCTGCGACGGCACGCTCGACACGGTGCGACCGGTATGGCGCGACGGTGCGGCGGTCGCGGTGGTGATGGCGGCCGACGGCTATCCGGGCACGCCGCTGACCGGCACGCGCATCGACGGTCTCGAAGCGGCCGCAGCGACCGGCGCGCTGGTCTTCCATGCGGGCACCGCGGCACAGGGCGGCGCCATCGTCGCGGCAGGCGGGCGCGTGCTCGCGGTCACCGCGAGCGGCGAAAATACTGGCGAAGCCCGCGCCCGCGCCTATGCTGGCGTCGACAAGATCGATTGGGCGGGCGGCTTTTGCCGACGCGACATCGGCGAGGGGATGTGATGGCGACGCGTCAGCAGGAAATGTCGGGTGCGGGCGCGGTCCGCGAGGGGCTGGGCTTCGACGAAGGCGCGCTCGATGCGTGGCTGCGCGCGAACGTCGAAGGCTATGCCGGGCCGCTGACGGTGCGCCAGTTCAACGGCGGCCAGTCGAACCCGACCTATCAGCTGCTGACGCCGGCCCGAAACTATGTGCTGCGTCGCAAGCCGCCGGGCCAGTTGC
>JAYTAR010000258.1:0-1514 GCA_043737455.1 Sphingomonadales bacterium
TGCGCCAGTTGCGCCACCATCAATGCCTCGCTCATGTCGCGAATCCCAACATCGTCCGTTTTTCCTCTCGCGTTAGAAAATCCGCTGCGGTCACCTGACCCCAAAGCCGCTCGCGCTCTTCCGAAAGTGCGGGAACCTGATCCAGGTCGACCGTCAGCGCCAAACCCGGAAACCAGCCCTTCAGCCCATCGGCGATCCCGCCAAGCACCGTCGCTGCAACGGGCAAAATTGCCAGCCGCCACAACGCCTTGTTCGCCTCGCGATAATTCGCATATCCAGCATCGCCGGGCAGCCCCAGAAGCATCGGCGGTACGCCGAACGCCAGCGCAATCTCGCGCGCAGACGCCGCTTTCAGCCCGACAAAATCCATGTCGGCCGGTGACAGCGACAGCGCCTGCCACTTCAGCCCGCCTTCCAGAAGCATCGGCCGCCCCGCATTGCCTGCGCCTGAAAAACTCGCGTCGAGCTCGGATCGCAACCGCTCGAACTGCTCGGTGCTCAGCGCCGCCCCCGGATCGCCCGGTTCATAAACCATCGCTCCCGAAGGTCGCGCCGCGTTGTCCAGCAACGCCTTGTTCCACTTGGTCGCCGCATTGTGGATCGCCACCGCTCCCGCTGCCGCACCAAGACACCCAAGCCCATAATGATCGTCGAGCGGGTTCGCGGCCTTCACATGGATCACCGCAGGCCGACCGTTCGCATCCTCGGCCGCGATCCGCATCGTCGCCTCACCCGCCTTGTACAGGAACGCCAGCGGCCAACCCCGCGCATCCGCCTCGATCGTCACCCGCTCGGGGCGAAGCGCGAACAGCTCAACGGGCGTTCCGTCCGTCGCACAAAGCACCTGCACAAATGCGTTACCGTGCAACAGCAACTGCATCGCCACCGTCTCGACTAGCCCCTGCCCCGCCGTCCGCGCACTCAGCAACGGTAAAACAGCGGCATCCGAAGCGACCACCTGCGCAGACCCTACCCCCTCCGCCACCAGCCGAACCGCGCGCTGCGCCACGGGATTATTGAAATACCCGTCGCGCACCCGGTCCTCATAGGACCGCGGAAATTCGCCCCCCAGCGCACCTCCATTACCCCACGACAAATACCCTCGCGAAAGCGCCGGACGCGTGACTCCGCGCCCGGCAGATTTCCTGCCGAAAAATTTCATTTTAACACCTCTCTTGTGCGCCTTCAGTGTAAAGGCGTCCGGACATTTTCCGCCGTTCAAACCACTCTAAACCGCGGTCCTATAACCTTGCGCCCCAGCATCAATTCGGTGACGGCCCACACCAGCGCGTCAGCGCGGTCGGGCGACCGACCCGGCCCCTCATATCCACCACCCTGCACCAGCCCGCACAGCTCATCCTCAAGCTCGGGAAACGCTCCGACGTGCAGTACCCGCCCACGTCCATAAAGCGCCGCGACCGGCTCTGCCCGCGCAACCTTTCCCCGTGACGCGTGGACCAGCTTGACGGGCAACCCGCTGTCCGCTGCGCGAAGGACGCTCGCCACCATGTTAC
>JAYTAR010000259.1:0-1513 GCA_043737455.1 Sphingomonadales bacterium
CGGAGACCGCTTCTAGATGCCCGAGTTTCGCAATCTCCTGGTCGGCTATCACCGCTTTCGTGCGGATCGCTATTCGTCCGAGCGCGCGCGGTGGGAGCAGCTCGCCGAGGGGCAGGAACCGCCGGTGATGATCATCGGCTGCTGCGACAGCCGGGTCGATCCAGCGACGATCTTCGATACGCGACCGGGGCAGGCGTTCATCCTGCGCAACGTCGCCAATCTGGTGCCGCCTTACGAGCGCGGCGGCGGGCTTCACGGGGTGTCGGCGGCGCTGGAGTTTGCGGTGGCCAAGCTTGAGGTGCGGCACATCGTCGTGATGGGGCACGGCGGCTGCGGCGGGGTGACTGCGGCGCTGCAGGGGCATGGCGAGCCGTCCGAAAGCTTCATCGACGGCTGGATCGCCTTGCTCGACCGTGCGCGCGACCGCGTTCGCGCGGCGGCGCCCGAAGACCCGCAGCGCGCGCTGGAATATGAAGGCGTGTGCGACAGCTTGGTCAACCTGCGCACCTTCCCCTTCGTCGCCGAACGCGAGGCCGCGGGCACGTTGAAGATCCACGGCTGCTACTTCGCGATCGGCGAAGGCTGCTTGTACGAGTACAACGAGGCTGCTGGCCGGTTCGCCCCCGTCGATGGAGAATGCGCGTGAGCATCGACCGCCTTACTGACACCCGCGACCACAATATCGCGTTGCTGATCGATGCCGACAACGCCTCGCCCGACCATCTCGACGAGGTGTTGCTGGTGCTTAGCGAATTGGGGGCGATCAACATTCGCCGCGCTTATGGCAATTGGCAAAAGCCCGCGCTGCGTGGCTGGGGGGAGCTCAGCAATCGCCATTCGATCATGCCGATGCAGCAGTTCGACGTGGTCAAGGGCAAGTCGGCGACCGACATGCGGATGATCATCGATGCGATGGACCTGCTCTACCGCGGACACGTCGACGGCTTCGGGATCATGTCGAGCGACAGCGATTTCCTGCCGCTGGCGCAGCGCATCCGCGAAGACGGGCTGCCGGTCTACGGGTTCGGCACCGCGAAGACCCCGATCAGTTTCCAGAATAGTTGCTCGCGCTTTTTCGATGTCGCCGCACTGGCGCAAGGGTCGCAGCCCGAGCCGACGACCTCCAGCACGGCGGCCGCGCCGCGCCTGTCATCAACCCGCCGCGCGGTCGATCCCGAACTGGTCGAAACGCTTGGCAATGCGTGGAAGGCGAGCAAGCGCGACGACGAGGGCTATGCCTCGTTGTCCGAGGTCGGCCAGCGCGCCAAGGCGGTGACTAGCTTCTCGGTGCGCAATTTTGGTTTCTCGCGACTGACCGACCTCATCCGCTCGATTCCCGAGTTCGAGGTGAAGTCGCGTCCCGATGGCGGCGCGCTGCGGGTCCGCCGTTTGCGCTAGGGCTTTCGCCCAGCCGCAGGGAACCCTGCCCCGCTTGCTCCGTTCGGTGGTCAAATATCCCGCATCCGGAGAACAAACATGGCCGACGCCGAACGCTCGCAAGAACTCAAGGACC
>JAYTAR010000260.1:0-4031 GCA_043737455.1 Sphingomonadales bacterium
TGGGCGTGTGCGGGCCGGGCCCCTCTGGCGTATCGTGTCGATGACACGGTCGTGATGTCGGACCGCATCGGGTGAAAGCTCGATGCTTGTGGGTCCGACGGCACTGCCGACCAACCGCATCGTCGCGTGCTCACCTGTCAAGCCATCGACTTGAGAGGAGTGCCGAGATGAACCCTTTTCTATACCGCATGAAGCTGGTCCACGCGCGTCTCGAAAGCGAGATCGGGCGTGAAGTGAAAGCCAGATTTCCCGATCAGGGCCGCGTCAAACGGCTGAAGAAATTGAAGCTGGCGATCAAGGACCAGCTTCTGCGAGCCGCGCCGCGCGCTTTCAGCGCCGGTTGACGGGGACGGCCGGCGGCGGGCTTCCCTGGGCAAGCCGCCGGTCGTCTGGTTCGCTTGCGCGCTGGGTGGGCGAAGCGATCGCCAGCGCCACGGCTCGAGCGGCCGATCCTGCGCAGGCAGGGAATGACGACGTCGCGCTATGGCGCGGCTGCTTCCAGGAAGTAACGATCAAATCCGACAGGGGCTGAAGTAATGGAATTTCTGATGCAAGACTGGCTGGGGACGCCGGTCTGGTTCTGGTTGTCGTTTCTCGGTCTCGTTGCCGTGCTGACGGTCTTCGACCTCGGCGTTCTCAACAAGACCGACCACGAGATGGGAATCGCCGAGAGTTTGAAGCTCTCCGCTTTCTACATCTCGATCGCGATGGCCTTTGGTGCCTGGGTCTGGCTAGAAAAGGGCGCAGACCTCGGTATGAAATACTATACCGGGTTCTTCATCGAAAAGGCGCTGTCGATCGACAACGTCTTCGTCATCAGCCTGATCTTCACCTATTTCGCGATTCCACGCCTGTATCAATATCGCGCGCTCGTCTGGGGCATCATCGCGGTTATCGTGTTGCGCGGCATCATGATCGGCGTCGGTGCCGCGGTCGTGCAGCAATGGTATTGGGTGCTCTACATCTTTGCCGCGTTCCTCATCCTTACCGGCATCAAGATGCTGCGTCCCGGCGAGGTCGAGATGGATGTGGCATCGAACCCCGTCGTGAAGTGGATCTCGGCGCGAATGCGCGTGACGCCTGAACTGCATGGACAGCGCTTTTTCGTCAGCGTACCCGATGGCAAGACCGGACGCATGGTCCGCGCCGCGACGCCGCTATTCCTCGCGCTCGTCGTCATCAATCTGGCCGACCTGGTCTTCGCGGTCGACAGCGTGCCGGCGATCTTTGCGATCACGACTGACACCTTTATCGTCTATACGTCGAACATCATGGCGATCCTTGGCTTGCGCGCCTTGTACTTCGCGCTCGCGGCGATGGTTCACCGGTTCCATTACCTGAAATATGCGCTCGCGCTGGTGCTTGTTTTCATCGGCTCGAAGATTTTCGTTTCGGACTTCGTGCTCGGTGGCGCAAAGTTTCCGCCTTTACTGAGCCTCGTCGTGACCTTGGCGCTGATCCTCGGCGGCATCCTTGTCTCGCTCTACAAGACGCGCGATGCGACGGCGTCGAAAGGGTAGGGCATATGCGTTCATCACGATGGCTTGTCGGCGCTGCGTTGTTGGTGCCGACGGCGGCGACGGCGTCGGTCGACCAGGACTTGCAGGTCTGGGCAACGTTGGCTGGAAGCGGAAGCATCAAGGGCGACGTCGTGGCGACTTTCGACGCCAGCGCCCGGATCGGCGATGATCTGAAGCGTGTCCGCCAGACGTTGACGCGCGGGACGATTGGGGTGCGCGTGCGGCCCGACCTCACTTTATCGCTCGGTTACGGTCATACGACTGCATATCGCTCGGGCGTGCGCGACTTGGCCGAAGAGCGCGTTTACCCGCAGGTGAATTGGACGATCGGCAAGCTGGGGCAGGGGACGCTATCGACGCGGCTTCGGCTCGAAGCGCGCTTCGTGCGGCCGGGGCGGGACACCGGCTGGCGTTACCGGCAATTGCTGCGGTATCAGCTGCCACTGGATCGTGCAGGCGGACCGTCATTGGTTATCCAGGCTGAGCCGTTCTTTGCGCTGAACACGACCGACTGGGGCGCCCGTGCCGGGTTCGATCAGCTGCGCTTGATGGCCGGCGTTTCGCTGCCCGTGTCGCGCACGCTGTCCGTAGAGACCGGCTACCTTGCGCAATATGTCAACGGGCGGCCACGCGACCGATTGAACCACGTCGTGCCGGTCACGGTGGCGCTGCGCTTCTAGAGTAGCTGGTGCTGCTTCAAGACCCCGCGCAGCGTCGGAGCATCGATGAAGCGATGTCCGATGAACCCGCACGCCTCAGCGCCGACCACGTTCTCGGACCGATCGTCGATGAACAGCGCCTCATGCTCGCCAAGGCCGAAGCGATCGCGCGCGAGGTGATAGATCGCGGGGTCGGGCTTCATCAGACGCTCGTCGCCCGAAACGACGATGTCGCGGAACGGAGCGAACAATGCGGCCTCGCGCGCGACGAACGGGCACCAAAACTCGCCGGAGAAATTGGTGATGCCAAACAAGGGCACATTAGCGCTCGCCAGATCGGCGACGAGCTCGCCCATGCCCGGCAGAATATTTGGAATCGTCTCGTTGAAACGTGGCCCCCATGCCTCGATAAGCGCAGCGTGCTGGGGATGCTCGGCAATCAGCACGGCGCTGGTCTCGGCGAACGGCCGCCCCGCGTCATGCTGAGCATGCCATTGTGGGGTAACGACATCGCGCAAAAACGCAGCGCGCCCAGCCTCGTCGGCGATCAATTTGTCGTAAAGATAGTGCGGCGCATAGTCGACGAGCACATTGCCGACGTCGAAAACGACCGCCCGCACGCTCATCCGCAGGTCAGCCCTGGCGCGCCTTGAACCGCCGATTGGTCTTGTTGATCACATAAGTGCGACCGCGACGGCGAATAACGCGATTATCGCGGTGGCGGTCCTTGAGCGACTTCAACGAGTTGCGAATCTTCATGAGCTGGCTTTTCTGAGAAAGTCTGAATTTGAGCCGCGCGCCTAAGCGGCGGGTAGCCCCAAGTCAACCGCGATGCGGCGCAAACGGTAGCGCTGCGTTGTAGCTTACATCCCTGGTTCCGGAGCTATGCCATGATCATCCGCCCTGTCATCGTCGCCGCGCTCTTGCTCGGTGGCTGCGCGACGACCGCACGCCCCGTCGACGTGACGCGGTTCAGCCTTGCCGCCGATGTCGCGCGCGGCACCATCGCCGCGACGGGAGCGGCGACGCTTGAACAGTCGCGCTACGATGCCGCTGTGGCAGGTGAACTGTCACGCCTTGGCTTCGCCGCGGCCGATCCCGCAAGCGCGCGCTACCTTTTTTCCGCAGAAGTAACACGCGATACGCGCGCTGCGCTCGCACGACGGTCGCCGGTCACGATCGGCATCGGCGGCGGCACGGGCGGCTATGGCGGCGGCGTCGGGCTGGGGGCCAGCTTCGGGCTTGGCGGCCGTCCGCGCGATACGGTCGCGACCCGGCTTGCGGTCCGGCTGACCGACCGTGTCACGCGCCAAGTCGTGTGGGAGGGCCGCGCGGAAGGCGACGCGGCATCGGGTAGCGCGAACGCATCCCCCGGCGATGGCGTCGATCGACTCGCGCGCGCCCTGTTCCAGGACTTCCCCGGCCAGTCGGGGCGCACTATCAGCGTGCCATGACGGTCACGATCTCAAGCAATTTCGATTCGGGAAATATCGAGGTGCTGGGGATCGAGGGCGATACGGCAACACTCGCGATCCGCAAGGACCATGCGAGCGATTTCTATCAATGGTTTCACTTCCAGGTGACGGGAGCAGCTGGCCGACCGTTGACGCTGCGCATCGTCAATGCTGCGACATCGGCCTATCCGCTTGGCTGGTCGGGCTATGCGGCACGATACAACGATAGTGGCGGCGACGCCGAGTGGCTGCAAACGGCGACCGACTATGTCGACGGGGTGTTGACGATCCGGCATCGGCCGCACGGCGATACAACATGCTTTGCCTATCATGCGCCTTACTCATCGCGGCGTCATGCCGACCTGATCGCGCGGACCGCGGCCGTGACAGGCGTCGAC
>JAYTAR010000261.1:0-1507 GCA_043737455.1 Sphingomonadales bacterium
GTCGCCCGAATATCAGGCGGCGCAGGCCGAACTGGTGTCGAGCCACATCGCCAAGCAGGACATCGTCATCACCACCGCGTTGATCCCCGGCCGCGCCGCGCCGCGCCTGATCAGCGATGCGCAGCTGGCGACCATGCGCGCTGGCAGCATCGTCGTCGACCTGGCGGCGGAGGCGGGGGGCAATGTCGAGGGCTGCGTCGCGGGCGAGAATGTCGTTCGCCATGGCGTGACGATCGTTGGCGCGGTGCAATTGGCGCGGAGCCTCGCCGCCGACTCATCGGCGCTTTACGCGCGCAACCTGTACAACTTCCTCAGCGCCTTCTGGGACAAGGAAACGGGCCGGCCGGTGCTTCCCGACGATGACGAGATCGTCACGGCGCTGCGAGTCGCGCCCCGAGTCGAAGCGGCTCCGACCCCCGCTTCCTGAAGCGCGCGCACCGGCCGAACGGCCGCTCCAAGTTGGTCCAAAACGGACCAACAAAAAAGACCGGCGAGCCCATGGCCTGCCGGTCTTTCTGTATCCGTTTTAGTTAGTTAGGGCTAAATCAGCCGCCGCTTCCGCCGCCGCCCCAGCCGCCGCCGAGAAGCCAACCCCAAATTCCCTTGGTATTCGGACGCTTGGTCATATCAAACCCCTGTCGTTGTGATGCGAATCGCATCGGCACAGGAACAGCATTAACCTTAATTGATATGGTTATCAAACGATTAAGGAAATCGGTGAATTTTCAGGCCGCGCTGCGCTTCCTTTCGCCCTTCAAACGGCGGAGCATTTCGTCGAAACTCATGGGCCGACCAACGATGAACCCTTGGGCAATGTCGCAATCCATCTGGCGCAATTGCTCGAGACTGTGCGGATCCTCGACTCCCTCGGCGACCACCGTCCGGCCGAGCGAATGGGCAAGCGCGATAGTCGACTGAACCATGATCAGATCCGATCGGTTGTCACGCATCGTCCTGATGAAGCTCTGGTCGATCTTGATCTCGCTGGCCGGCATTTTCTTGAGATAATCAAGCGTCGACAGGCCGGTGCCATAATCGTCGATCGCGATCTTCACCCCAAGCTCGCGCAGGCGGACGAGCAGGTCGATGCCGTTGCCGCTGCCCGAAATAGCGGCAGTCTCGGTCAGTTCGAGCGTCAGTTTGTCCGCGGGCAATCCGTGGCGACGAAGCACGGCGGACACCCGCTCGGGCAACTGTCGGTCATTGAGCATCCGCGCCGAAAGATTGATGGCAATGCCGAAGTCGAACCCTTTGCGGGCAAGTTCGGCGGCGGCATTGATCGCCTGGTCGAGCACGAAGTCGGTCAGTTTCCCGATGCGGTCGCTCTGTTCGGCGGCGGTAACGAATTCGGTCGGACTGATCGGCCCCTTTTCGGGATGGGTCCAGCGCGCCAGCGCTTCGGCGCCGATCGTCTGGCGAGTCTTGAGATCGAGCTTGGGTTGGTAGGCGATCCACACCTGGCCCTGGTCGATGGCGTCGTCGAGTTGCGACAACAACGACAATCGCC
>JAYTAR010000262.1:0-1505 GCA_043737455.1 Sphingomonadales bacterium
TGCGTGCCGGGATGAAGATTCTGTACGGCTTCGGCCAGCACGTGCGCGAAGTCGTGGCGCACGAGATCAAGCGCGTCGTTCTCATCTTTCGCAGTCACCAACGCGAGCGTCGCGTCGCGGTCGAGCGGACGATCGAGATCGCGCAATTGGCCGTCGACGCGGGCGGCCAGCGCGGCTTTCGCGAGACCCGGACCGATGCTCGCGGCGATCGCGGCAGGCGTCGTACCCGACGCCACTTCGCGAACCGATCCATCGGGCAAGCTGATCAAAATCATGTCGGGCATACGCGTGCGCCTATGCCCGCATCGCTGGGGAGCAGCAAGGCGCGCACCAAGGCTCGACAACCGCACGCTTACCGATGGTATGGCATGGCGTGGTCAAATCGAAGGCGTTGCCGATGTCTGTGCCAGCCCATACCCGCGCCGCCGTCGCGCTCAGTTCCGCTGCCGCGATCGGACTCGAATGATCGAACTCTTCGTCTCCGCCTTCGTCACCTTCTTCGTCATCATCGATCCGCCGGGTTGCGCGCCGATCTTTGCGAGCCTGACCGCTGGCGGGCCGCCGTCGCACCGCCGCGCGCAGGCGATCCGGTCGGTGCTCGTTGCGAGCAGTATCCTGTTTGCATTCGCGATCGTAGGCGAAGCGTTCCTCGGCGCGCTTGGCGTCAGCCTCGACGCATTCCGCATCGCCGGCGGCATCATGCTGTTCCTGATCGCGCTCGACATGGTGTTCGAAAAGCGCACCGAGCGCCGCGAGAACCGTGCGCAGGATGTGCTGGCCAGCGAGCACGAGGACATTTCGGTCTTTCCGATGGGCATCCCCATGATCGCGGGACCAGGGTCGATCGCGACGGTGATGCTGCTCACCTCGCGCAGCAACGGCCTGGCAGAGAGTGCCGTCGTGCTCGCCGCGCTCGCGGCCGTGCTGTTGTTGACTTTGGTGGCTTTGCTGAGCGCGGGGCCGCTGATGCGCTGGATCGGCTATCGGTTCGAGGCGATGATCACGCGTGTGCTCGGCGTCATTCTCGCAGCGCTTGCCACGCAGTTCGTGATCGACGGGCTGAAGGCGAGCTTCACTTGATCCGCCACACGAGCAGTGGCGAGTCGGGCGGCATGGCGATCGGGTCGAGCCAGTCGAACCGCGTCCCGCTGGCAAGCTTCGAGTAGAAGCCGTCCGGCGTGCGCGTACGGTAGATCGTCGATTCGTTCATGTTCGGGCACGTCAGCAGCAACGTCGCGCCGTGGCGACGCATGATCGCGCGTGCATTCTCGGGCGAGCCGCCAAAAGCATGGTGCACATCGAGGATCGCCACTCCGTTGCGGTGATAAGGCCCCGCGATCGCCTTGTGATGCGTGACCGTGATCAAACGAGGACCCAGGTCGACGAAGGTGAAGATCGTCGCGCGTGGCAGCGCCGCGATCGGGCGCATCGCGGCAAGCGTAGGGCAGCTGTTGTTCGCGATGTTGATCGTTCGCACGCGTGCGTTCGGCTTGTCGGCGGGCAAC
>JAYTAR010000263.1:0-1504 GCA_043737455.1 Sphingomonadales bacterium
GACTGACGCAGCCGGGGCATTACGCCACCAGCGTCACAAACCCCGCGCTCTTCGGCGATTATCTGACCGAACAGCTCGACTTGCTGCTCGCCGATTACGACGTGACCGTCGAAGTCGGTCCCGGCCGTCAGGAAATTCCTTTCCCTTATGTCCTCGATGCCGAGATGGAGCTTGGCGACATCACGCCGACCGACCTGGCGCGCTGGTTTCCCGCGACCGACCTGGCCCATATCGGTGACGAGATCGCCGATGGGGTGTTCGCGCCCGATGCGGTGCGACCGCTCGCGCTGTTCGACGCGCTGCGCACCGATTTCTCGCTGGCGCGGCTGCGTCACTATACGGGCACGCCGGTCGAGGACGTGCAGCGCTATGTCCTCTTCACCAACTATCACCGTTATGTCGACGAATTCGCACGCTGGGCATTGGGGCAGCTTGGTGGCGACTCGCCCTACACGCATCTGTCGGGGGCGGGCGGGATAAGGGTGACGCGCGACACGCACGATCCCGAAAGCGTGATCGCCGGCGATGCGTGGCGCCGTCACCAGATGCCCGCATGGCATTTGTGCGCGCCCGACCGCAGCGGCATCACGCTCGTCAACATCGGGGTGGGGCCGTCGAACGCCAAGACGATCACCGACCACCTTGCGGTCTTACGGCCAGAGGCATGGCTGATGATCGGCCATTGCGGCGGGCTGCGCCCCAGCCAGCGGATCGGCGACTATGTCCTCGCGCACGCCTATCTGCGCGACGACCATGTCCTCGACGACGTGCTGCCGCCCGAAATCCCCGTGCCCGCCATCGCCGAGGTGCAACAGGCGATCGCGCGCGCCGCCGAGACCGTCAGCGGCGAGAGCGGCGACACGCTGAAACGCCGCCTGCGCACTGGCACGATCGTGACCACCGACGATCGCAACTGGGAGTTGCTCTATTCGAAGTCGGCGCTGCGCTTCTCGCAAAGCCGCGCGGTCGGGATCGACATGGAAAGCGCGACGATTGCGGCGCAAGGCTATCGCTTCCGCGTGCCCTATGGGACCTTGCTCTGCGTCAGCGACAAGCCCTTGCACGGCGAACTCAAGCTGCCCGGTCAGGCCAACCGGTTTTACGAACGCGCGATCGCTGAGCACATGAAGATCGGCATCGAGGCCTGCAACGAATTACGGCGCGAAGGCTCGAAATTGCACAGCCGTAAGCTGCGCGCCTTCAACGAACCGCCGTTTCGATGATTAGTCCATCAACCTCGCGAACGCCGGGGGGTTGCTACGCGAAGTGTTTCCCACCGCCGACGCGTCGGCACGCCCTGCGGCGGTGGACGGCACACCCAGCCGCGCGAGCATGTAGGTCGACACGCGGTGGCTCGTGCACAGGCCGCCGCTCCCGTCGGGAACCAGCGGCTGTTCGAATTCAACACCCTGTTGATGCTTGTCCGAGCGTCGTACGATCGCGATCGCCAATTGCCCGTCACCAAAATCGATGACGAACTGCGTATCGAGTGGTACGTCGAGCA
>JAYTAR010000264.1:0-9855 GCA_043737455.1 Sphingomonadales bacterium
CCGACCAAGCCCAAGCCGGCTCCGGGGAAAACGGTCGTCGCGGCCAAGCCCGCCGCTCGTGCTCCGTTGCCGCGTCCGGCAGCGCCGGAAACCCCGCGCGGGTCGCGGCTTGGCAGTGATTTCCTGCGCGGCGTGTCCGAGCGCCCGAGCGCCGCGACCGCCCAAACGCCGCGCGCACCCGCTGGAGCGGCGGTCGAGGCAGGTCTTGCGCGCGAGGTGTTGCGCCAGCTGAAACCACATTGGAAAGCACCGACCGGGGCCGACGGCGAACAGCTTCGCACGACGCTCAGCATTGCGCTCAACCGCGACGGCAGCGTCGCCTCGGTTCGGGTGCTCGAGACGACCGGCCAGACGCCGAGCAATCGCGGGCAGGTGCGGCTTCATCAGGAAGCGGCGATGAAGGCGGTGCGGCTGGCGGCTCCGTTCGTCCTGCCCGCAGAACTTTACGACGCATGGAAGGTTCTGGAGCCGGTCGGCTTCGACAGAAGGCTGGGGTGATGATCGCGCGCGCCTTATCGATACTGTTCGTACTGGCCGCCACCGCGGCGACCGCGCAGATCCGCGTCGATGTGACCGACGACACACCCAGCGAGCTCGTCATCGCGGTGCCGGCCATGCCGACGCCGCAGGCGGCCGCAACCGCGGCGGGCAATACCGAGACGCTGGGGCGACAGGTGGCCGAGGTCGTCGCGTCGGACTTGCGCGGCTCCGGGCTGTTCAAGCCGACAGGCCCCGGCGGCGTCCCCGGCATCGACTTCGCCGAAGTCACCGCACCGGTTTTCGATCGCTGGAGCAGCAGCGGGGCGGTCGCGTTGGTTCAGGGTTTCGTCCGTGCCAATCCCGGCGGCGATGTTACCGTTGGCTGCTATCTTTACGATGTCGCGTTGAAGAGCGAGCTGACCCGCGCGGGCTATGTCGTGCAGCCTGCCGACTGGCGCCGTGCTGCGCACAAATGCGCCGATGCGATCTACAGCCGCCTGTCGGGCGAATCTCCGTTCTTCGACAGCCGCGTCGCCTACATCGCCGAAACGGGCCCCAAGGATAACCGCGTCAAGCGCCTCGCGATCATGGATTCGGACGGGGCAAACCACCGCTTCCTGACGAACGGCCAGAACATCGTGCTGACGCCGCGCTTCTCGCCCGATTACAAGTCGATCGTCTATCTCAGCTATGCGGGGAAGCGTCCGCGCATCTTCGTCTACGAACTGGGCAGCGGCCGGCAACGGCTCGTGACCGAAGGCGGGGCGACTGCCTTTGCGCCGCGCTGGTCGCCCGACGGCAAGACCATACTCTATGCGATGAGCAATGCCGGCAACACCGATATCTACGCCGTGCCTGCGACCGGCGGCACACCGCGCCGCCTGACGAGCGCACCGGGGATCAACGTCGGCGGCAGCTTTTCTCCCGATGGATCGAAGATCGTGTTCGAAAGCGATCGGTCGGGGTCGCAGCAAATCTATGTCATGAACAGCGACGGCGCGAACCAGCAGCGCATCAGCTTTGGCGGCGGACGCTATGCGACGCCCGAATGGAGCCCGCGCGGCGACCTGATCGCCTTCACCAAGCTGCAGGGCAATTTCCGCATCGGCGTGATGACGCCCGCCGGGCAGGGCGAGCGCGTCCTGACCAACAGCTGGCAGGACGAAGCGCCGACCTGGTCGCCAAATGGGCGCGTCATCCAGTTCTTTCGCACCAGTCAGGGACGTGGCGGCAAATCATCGTTGTGGCAGGTCGATCTGACCGGCATCAACGAGCGCCGCTTGCCGACGCCGGTCGATGGGTCCGATCCGACCTGGGGGCCGTTGCTGCCATAACCATCACCGCCGGGAGACTGCCGATGTCGCGCTCATTCCTTGCTCTTGCCACCATTCTGACGCTTGCCGCGTGCGCGAAGAAGCCGCCTGCACAACTCCCCCCCGCACCGCCGACGACGACGACGGGTCCGGTCGAGCCGTCGGGCCCGGTCAGCGGTGCGGTCATTCCGGGCAGCCAAGCCGATTTCGTCGCTACGGTGAGCAGCGACCGCATCTTTTTTGACCTCGACCAGTCCGACGTCGACACCGGCGATCGCGCGACGCTGCAGTCGCAGGCGGCCTGGCTGACGCGCTATCCCAGCACGCGCGTCACGATCGAGGGACATTGCGACGAGCGCGGCACGCGCGAGTATAATCTGGCGCTGGGAGAACGTCGCGCCAATGCCACCAAGAACGCGCTCGCCGGGCTCGGCATCGCAGCGGGTCGAATCAATACCGTCAGCTATGGCAAGGAGCGGCCCGACGCGACCGGTAGTGACGATACCGCTTATTCGCGCAATCGACGCGCAGTGACGGTGACCGTCCAATAACGCTTGCCTTCCCGCCAGCATGATATGATGATGATATCATATTTTAGGGGAGGTGGATGATGACGACGGTCGACTCGGGAGCGTTGAACGCCAGTCGCGAGGTGCGGGCACAGACCTTCAGCGGTTACGTGATGCTGCTGATCTGGCTGGTGCTTTTCGCTTCGGGGCTCTGGCTGCTCAGCGGTTTCCTGGGCCCGCGTGATGGAACGCCGACGGAATTTGTGGCGCTAGGCGTAACGGTCGTTGGTGGCCTTCTCATCGTTTCAGGGTTCTACCTCCTCAACCCCAATGAAGCGGCCGCGATCCAGCTGTTCGGCACCTACAAGGGCACCGATCGGACGACCGGCCTGCGATGGGTTTTGCCGTGGTATTCGCGCAAGAAGATCTCGGCGCGGTCGAACAATTTGATCTCTGAAAAGATCAAGGTGAACGACCTGCGCGGCAATCCGATCGAGATGGCGGCGCAGGTGGTCTGGCGCGTGACCGACACCGCGCAAGCGCTGTTCGATGTCGACGATTACAAAGCCTTCGTCGTCGTCCAGATCGAGGCGGCGGTGCGCACGATCGGGGCCCGCTACCCGTATGACGACTTCACGCATCAGGAAGTTACACTGCGCGGCAACCATGAGCAGGTCGGCGGCGAGCTGCGCGCGGAGTTGATGAACCGGCTGCGTGTCGCGGGGATCACGGTCGACGAATGCGGCTTCACGCATCTGGCCTATGCGCCTGAAATCGCGAGCGCGATGCTGCGCCGACAACAGGCCGAGGCGGTCGTCGCGGCGCGATCGACATTGGTCGCGGGCGCGGTTGGCATGGTCGAGATGGCGCTCGCTTTGCTGTCCGAAAAGAACGTCGTCGAACTCGATGACGAACGCCGCGCCGCAATGGTCAGCAACTTGATGGTCGTGCTCTGTGGTGAGCGCGATACGCAGCCGGTGGTGAACACGGGCACGCTGTACCAATAAGGTGGCGAGCGACCGCAAGCCGTTCGCGTTGCGCATCGACCCCGCGCTTTACAGCGCGGTCGAGCGCGCCGCGACGACAGACTTACGCAGCGTAAATGCGCAGATCGAATGCCTGTTGCGCGAAGCGTTGGTCAAGCGCGGTATCAAGGTCGAGCACAGCGCGGTTGCTCGGCGCGGACGACCGCCGCTGGATGTTGCGTCGAGCGATGTCGCACTGAACGATGTCACGAGCGACTAGACAGCACCACCACTCAAGCGCTGGCAGACCAAGTCGAGCTGATCGAGCGTTGCATAGCCGATGGTCACGCTGCCCGCGCCATCGCGGTGCGTGATCGCGACCTTCAGCCCCAGCAGATCGCCGAGCTGGCGTTCGAGCAGCGCGATGTCCGCATTCGAACCGCGCTCGGGCATCGACTTGCGCTCGAGCGACGCGGGGCGCTTCGATCGCTTGGCCAGTGCCTCGGTCGCCCGCACCGACAAGCCCTTCGCGACTACCTGTTCGGCCAGCGTCTCGGCATCCTCGCAACCGAGCAGCGCACGCGCGTGGCCCATCTGCAAACGGCCGTCGGCGACCATCGCTCGCACTGCCAGCGGCAGATCACCTAAGCGCATCAGGTTGGCGACATGGCTACGCGACTTCGACAGCAGCTTGGCCAGCGCTTCGCTATTATGGCCATGGTCATCGATCAGGCGACGATACGCCTCACCTTCTTCGATCGCATTGAGCTGTTCGCGCTGGATATTCTCGATCAGCGCGACCTCGAGCGTCGCGCCGTCATCAAAGCTGCGGACGATGGCGGGGATGACGTGCAGCTGCGCCCGTTGCGCGGCGCGCCAGCGTCGTTCACCGGCAACGATCTCGTACCGATCGCCGACCGGTCGCACCACGATCGGCTGCAGTACGCCGCGCGCAGCGATCGACGCGGCCAGTTCATCGAGCGCGGCATCGTCGAAATGGCGGCGCGGTTGTCCCGGATGCGGCGCGATATCGGCGATCGCCAATTCGCGCACCGCGCCCGATTGATCGCTTCCCGTCGACGCCTCGCCAAGCAGTGCCGACAGGCCACGGCCCAGACCCGGCGAGCGGCGCTTGGCCGGCACGGCATCGCGCATGTCGCTCATGCCGCCTGGGCACGATCAAGCGGCGGCAACCGACCGATCAACTCGCGCGACAATGCCATATAGGCCTCGGACCCCGAGCACCGCATGTCGTAGATGAGCGCGGGCAGGCCGTGGCTAGGGGCCTCCGAAAGGCGTACGTTGCGCGGGATAACGGTCTGGAACACCGCTTTGCCGAGGCATGCACGGACGTCCTGCGCGACCTGTTCGGTCAGGCGATTGCGGCGATCGTACATCGTCAGCGCCACCCCGAGGATCGCGAGCGTGGGATTGAATTTGGCACGGATGCGCTCGATCGTCTGGAGCAACTGCGAAAGTCCCTCAAGCGCGAAAAATTCGCATTGCAACGGCACGAGCAGCGAGTGCGACGCGACCATCGCGTTGATCGTCAGCAGTCCAAGCGACGGCGGACAGTCGATCAGGCAGATGTCCCACCGCGCGTCGGCGGCCGCACCGAATGCCAGCCGCAAACGATCGGTACGATCGGGGACATTGACGAGCTCGATTTCCGCGCCGGACAAGTCGACCGTCGCCGCAATCAGGTCGAGCCGCGGCACCTTCGTCGCGATCACCGCTTCGGCGAGCGTACAGTCACCGGTCAGCAGCTCATAGCTTGATCGCACCCGGTCGGCGTGGTGAACCCCGAGCCCCGTCGACGCGTTTCCCTGCGGATCGAGGTCGACGAGAAGGACGCGCCACCCGATCGCAGCCAGCGCGGTGCCGACGTTGATGGCGGTCGTGGTCTTGCCGACACCACCCTTCTGGTTAGCGACGCAGATCGTGATCATGATGCCCGCCGTCCGGCGCGTAACCGAACGCCATGCCCGACGATGATGATGCTCGAGGGATCAGTGATGCTGGGGACCATCGTAAAGTCACCGTGCCACGTCGCTGCGACCGACGCCAGTTCTTCTCGCGCACTGCGCCCCTTCGGCAGGATCCAACTGGTCTTGGCGTGCGCGAAGCGCGCCGCGAGCGGCAAAAGCTTCGCCAGCGGCGCAAAGGCTCGCGCGGTAATCACGTCTACCGGAAGCGTTGGAACCACCTCGACGCGTCGAGCTTCGACGGTGACATTATCCAGCGCGAATTCGGTAATTTGTGCTTGGAGGAACTCGGCGCGCAATTTGCGCGACTCGATCAGCACCATGGGAGCCCCCGTGAGAAGTGCAATCACCAGTCCCGGCAACCCAGCACCGGATCCAAGATCGAGCCAGCGTCCCGATCTGTTGTCCGCCAGCGTGATCAGTTGGGCCGAATCGACGATGTGTCGAGTGGTGATCTCCTCGATCGACGCTGAACTGATCAAATTATGCCGTCGCGTTCCTTCGACGATGTTGGCGGTATATTTGGCCAGTTTTTCGCGCGTTTCACGTGAAACATCCAGGTTGCTGAGCCAGGCATGCGCCGCGTGATTATCCACGGGCGCGACGAACGTGCGCCATAATCGCTGCGACAGCTGCAGGCGTGACGCCGCGTATTCGTCCTGCCTGCCCCAAGGTTTGCGGACGTGCGGCGCCGATTCGATCGACCATCTCGGTCGAGAGCCCTGGCACTTGCTGCCAATCGGCGATCGCTGCAGTCGACAGTGCGTCACTGGCAGCGACACTGCGTCGCTCGCGCGCGAGCCGTTCTACGTAAGGCGCATAATGCCGGTCGGTTTCAATCTCGCTTGCGATATCGCCGTCCACCGGAGTACTTCCCGCCCGTGCTGCCGCAAGTGCCGCGCAACGGGTTTCAAACCATTGCGCTCGCTCGGGGCCTACTAGGCCCACCTCGATCCCTAATGCGGTCAAGCGCGTCGATGCGTTGTCGGCACGCAACGATAGCCGATGTTCAGCGCGTGCTGTCAGCATGCGATAGGGTTCGGCCGCTCCCTGCAGGACCAGATCGTCGATCATGACACCGATATACGCCTGATCGCGTCCGAGAGTGAGGGGCCAGAGGCCGCATGCCAGCGCCGCAGCATTAGCTCCGGCAACAAGTCCCTGCGCTGCCGCCTCTTCATATCCGGTCGTGCCATTGAGCTGGCCTGCGCAGAAAAGGCCCGGGATCGCAGCCAGCGCGAGGTCATGTCCGAGCGCGCGGGGATCGAGATAATCATACTCGACCGCATAGCCGGCGACCATGATCTGAACAGCTTCGAGCCCCGCGATCGTGCGCAACATGGCGAGCTGAGCTTCGACAGGGAGTGAGGTCGACAAGCCGTTCGGATAGATGAAACAAGTGTCGAGCCCCTCGGGCTCGAGGAATATCTGATGGCCATCGCGGTCACCGAACCGACGCACCTTATCCTCGACCGACGGGCAATAGCGCGGGCCCTCGCCGGTAATGGCTCCCGATAGCAAAGGTGACCGATCCATCGCCGCACGAATGACGTCATGCGTGGCAAGGTTCGTGCGCGTTTCGGCACAGAATAATTGCGGCAACACGCGCTGGCCTAGGCTCGACATCGTCCAGGCATCGCGGTCGCTCGGCTGTAGCGTCAACCGTGACCAGTCGATCGTCCGGCCGTCGAGCCGCGGCGGCGTGCCGGTCTTCAAACGTCCGATAGGCAGGTCGAGCGCGCGGAGCTGCTCGCCGAGCGGTGCCGCGTTCGCTTCCCCGATCCGCCCGCCTGCGACCGAATCTTCGCCGCGATGAAGCGAGGCGTTGAGAAACGTCCCGGTGGCGAGCACGATCGCCCCGGCATGAAGGCAGGTGCCATCCGCCATCTGCACACCCTTGGCGCGCGCATTTGCAAGAATAAGTTTGTCTACCGAGCCTGAGAGTATCGTGAGCAGCTCATGCTGCTTCAGGGCGCGCATGATCGCTGCCGCATAGCGCGAGCGGTCGGCCTGAATGCGGGGGCCCTGAACCGCAGTTCCCTTCGACCGATTGAGCATGCGATAGTGGATCGCCGCGCGATCGCTCGCAACACCGATCAAGCCATCGAGTGCGTCAACCTCGCGGATAAGGTGACCCTTCCCCAACCCGCCCATGGCTGGATTGCAGGACATCGCCCCGATCTTTTCGATGTCATAGCTAATCAGAGCCGTGCGTGCACCACGTCGGGCCGATGCGGCGGCGGCCTCGGTACCGGCATGGCCGCCCCCGACGACGATGACATCATATTCAATCATGACCAACTCGTTTCACGTGAAACGCTTACTTACCGATGCAGAAGCTACCAAAGATGCGGTCGAGAAGTGCCTCGACATCGCATCGGCCGCTAAGCCGATCGAAAGCCCGTAACGCGCATCGCAACTCTTCGGCAATCAATATGTCGTCGGTTGCGGCAACCGCACGCTTTAATGCATCGCAGACCGCCGCAAGCTGATCGCGCTGGAATGCAGAGAGAGCGAGCATACCGGCTACCGGAATCATCGCAATAACGCGTTCCGTGATTGCTGCTCGCAGCGACACCAAACCCTCGCCCGTTACTGCTGAAACATAAATACCTTCCCCGCCTTCCACCCGCCCAAGATCAGCGCGCGGATGGACAACGATCGCTGCACGCGGCGCTTGCTCGGGGGGGCCCAGCCAGACCACGATATCGGCGCGATCGATCGTCTCGCTTGCCCGCTGGATGCCAATAGCCTCGACGGGGTCCGCGACTGTTTGACGCAGCCCTGCTGTGTCGATCAGCAGCAGCGCTACACCATTCCAGCGTAACGGCACCTCGATCACGTCGCGCGTCGTCCCCGCGATATCGGAAACGATTGCCGCCTCACGTGCCGCCAGCACATTGACGAGCGTAGACTTCCCGACATTGGGCGGACCCGCGACGACTACGCGCACGCCGTCGCGCAACCTTTCCGCTGGCGGTTGGGCCAATGTGGCTTCAACCTCGTCGCTCAGGCGGTCGAGCATCGCGTCGTCAGGCGTTCGGGCAACGTCGTCCTCATCGGAAAAGTCGAGTGCTGCTTCGGTACGTGCCGCAATCATCAGCAATCGTTCGCGCCATTGCTCGACTTTGCGCCGCAAGCCGCCTTCGGCCATCGCCAGCGCGGCGATCCGCTGCCCGGCGGTCTCGGCACTCATCAGGTCCGCCAATCCCTCGACTTCGGTCAGATCAATCCGACCATTGTCGAAGGCGCGCCGCGTGAACGCGCCAGGCCCTGCCGCCACGATTCCGGGGAGCGCAGCCAGCGCAGCTTCGACGCCTTCGACGACCGCCACACTACCGTGAAGATGCAACTCGACCAAATCCTCGCCCGTAGCAGTCGCCGGGCCCGGTAGCCACAGTACCACCGCGCGATCGAGCGGCGCGCGGCTGTGCGGATCGTAGAGCATCCGGACAACCGCCCGCCGGGAGCCAGGAAGTGCGCGTCCCGACAGCATTTTCAGCGCCAGCCCAGCGGCGGACCCCGAAATTCGAACGATCGCGATGGCGCAGGGCAGGTTTCCAGTCGCGCGCGCAAACAGCGTCGGTGCGACTAATCCCTCGTCGATCGCACCGCTCCACCGAGCACATTCTGCCACAGTGAAAAACCCGCTTCGCCGAGCGGCGCGAAGCTCTTGATCATCTTTTCGAGCGACTCGCCCGACACTCCGCCACCCTTCATCATCTCAACCAATTGCGCGACATACGCATCATGGATCGGTGTCAGGTCCGGCAAGCCGAGCGCACGTCGCGCCTCATCCGCGGTACAGTCAACGTCGACGGTGATCTTCATATCGGCAGCATGTCACGCGATCAGGCTTTGCGCAAATGGCGCAAAGTCGGCCCAACCGTCGATCATCATCTTTCCTGCGACGTACAGGATGATCGCCAAGCCAATCCATGCGATCCAACGGTAGCGTTCGATATAGCGGGCGATCACGTTCGCCGCGATTCCCATCAACGCGACCGAAAGCACAAGCCCAACGACCATAATGCCGGGATGTTCGCGGGCCGCGCCTGCGACTGCGAGCACATTGTCCAGACTCATCGAAACATCGGCGACCGCGACTGCCCAGGCGGCGGCGACGAAGCTCTTGGCAGGGGCTATCCCGCTATTTTCGTCGCCATCGACCTCGGGCGAGCCGGCCGTGCGCGCAGGATTGAGCTCGCGGTACATCTTCCATGAGACCCATAACAGCAGCAACCCGCCGCCGAGAACCAGGCCATATTGCTTGAACCGCTCGAGCCCGTATAACACCGCCACCGCGAACACGATCCGCAGCACCAGCGCGGCGGCAATCCCGATCGTGATCACCTGGCGCCGCTGCTTGGCGGGCAATCCCGCCGCGAGCGACCCAACGATGATCGCATTGTCGCCCGCGAGTGCGATATCAAGCAACACCACGGTCCCGAACGCGGTCATCGCCGACGGCGAACCGATGTTCTGGAAATCGGAGACAATGTGCGACCACAACCACGCCAGCGACATCGCTTCACCCGGTGCAGCCACAAGCCCAAGCAAGTCCATCATCGCCGTGCGAAGCTCCAATTCATCACTTCAACCA
>JAYTAR010000265.1:0-3992 GCA_043737455.1 Sphingomonadales bacterium
TGATTGCCCATCGCGCCGTTCACGACCTGCGCAAGGCTCCCCGCCCCCGCCACGCCCATCAGTGGACGCGCCGAGATAAGGTTGGTGAAATAGAGCGACGGGATCGCGCGCGACTTAGCGTGCTGGACGACCGGCGTCGTGCCGATCGCGAGGTCGGGCGCGAAGGCATCGACCGCTTGCAGATCCTGCTCGAGGCTGGCGCGGTACTGCACATGCACGCCGCGCGCGACGAGCCATTCGCGATCGGGGTCGCTCCACACGGTCCGCGGCAGCGCAGTCCCGACATATGGCACGTCGGCACCGCTTTCGATCAGCAGGCGCGCAACGAGCAATTCGCTGCCCTCATAACCCGAAACCGTGATGCGCCCACTGATCGGCTTGGCAGCAAGCGCGGTACCGATCGCAGGCAAGAACTGGTTCTTGGCGGCGTCGATCTTGTCCTGGGCGACGCCGCAAGCGTGCCCGATCGCGTCGAGCCAGGCCGCGGTACCGTCGACGCCGACCGGAGCCGACCCGATGACGGGGCGCCCCGCCGCCTCGAACTCGCGCACGCTCGCCGAATAGAAAGGATGGATCGCGGCGACCGCTACGCTGTCGAGCGCGCTGTACAGCTCGCGCCATTCGCGCGTCGGCACGACCGGTCCGGCAGCCAGGCCCAGTGGCGCGAGCATCTGGCCGATACCGACCGGGTCGACGGGAAACATCTCGCCCAGCAGCGCGACGGTGGGCAATGCGGAGCGGTCACGCGGGGCGGCAACCGGCCCCGCCTCGACCTCGGCCCGCGCATAGCCGAGCATGGCGCCCGCGAGTACATCCTTGGCTTCGGCATGCGTCGGTATGCCAAAGCCGGGCACGTCGATACCGATGATGCGTACGCCGTTGACGGTCTTGCCGAGCAGGTGAAGCGGCACGCCGCTCGCGGTCGGCACGCACAAATTGGTGACGACGATCGCATCGTACAGCGCGGGATCGGCGAGCTCGCCGACCGCCTCCTTGATGTCCTCGAACAATTTACCCGTCACAAGCGTCTCGGACGAGAACGGCACATAGCCGACCGACCGCTTCGCCCCATAGAAATGCGCGGTAAAGGTCAGCCCGTAGACGCAGCACGCCGAACCCGACAGCACGGTCGCGGTGCGGCGCATCCTGAGGCCGACGCGCAAGCTGCCGAACGCGGGGCACATCGATTGCGGCTGGTCGTGCGGACCGACCGGATAATCGGCGGCATATTTGGCGAGGACGTCGCCCTTACCCGCCTCGACGGCGGCTTCGCGAAGGGTGAGCGCAGAGGTGCAATTTCCGTGCTCCTGCGAAGGCAGGAGCTCTGTCGACGCGACCGGCCGACCGTCGCCTGGGCTCCCGCCTTCGCGGGAGCACGGGGAGGCGCAGTCAGACAGTGTCGTAAACCACTTCGAGGCTAGGCTTGGCGACGAACGCCTTGCCACGCATGTCGGCCTGGCTGGCGGGCCTTAGCGAATAATCGGCGCCGGTGATGTCGGCGCTGAACAGTCCAAGCAGCCCGTCCTGGTCGAGCGGCGTGGGGCGGAGCGGCGGCGCGCTCGCGACGTTCTCGGCGAGTTCCTCGAACAGTGATGCCCACTCACCACCGGGTTTGCCGATGATCTGGTAATTCGCGCTCTTCTTGCGGATGTCCTCATTGGCCGGGATCGCAGTCAGGACGGGAATACCGACGGCGGCGGCGAATGCGTTGGCTTCACCGGTGCCATCGTCCTTGTTCAGGATCATCCCCGCGACGCCGACGTTGCCGCCCATCTTGCGAAAATACTCGACCGCCTTGCAGACATTGTTCGCGACGTAGAGCGACTGGAGGTCGTTCGACGCGACGACGATCACCTTCTGGCACATGTCACGCGCAATCGGCAGGCCGAACCCGCCACAGACTACGTCGCCAAGGAAGTCGAGCAGGACATAGTCAAAGCCCCATTCGTGGAAGCCGAGCTTTTCGAGCGTCTCGAACCCGTGGATGATCCCGCGGCCGCCGCAGCCGCGTCCGACTTCGGGACCACCAAGCTCCATCGCGAACACGCCGTCGCGCTGGAAGCAGACATCCTCGATGCCGATCTCCTCGCCCGCGAGCTTCTTGGCAGACGAGGTCTCGATGATCGTCGGGGTCGATTTGCCACCGAACAATAGGCTGGTCGTATCGCTCTTGGGGTCGCAGCCGATCAGCAGCACGCGCTTGCCCTGCTGCGCCATCATGTAGCTCAGATTGGCGAGCGCGAACGACTTGCCGCTGCCGCCCTTGCCGTAGATCGCAATGATCTGCGTTTCCTTGGTGACGGGTCCGGTGTGGACCGGATCGGGCTCTTGGTGCGCCTCGTCGCGCAGAAGTCCGACGTCGAGGGTCATGCGCGCGCGCTCCAGTCGAACACCATCTTCAGGCAGGACGCGTCGGTAAAGGCGCGCGTGTAGGCCGCAGCCGCATCGTCGGGCTCGGCGATATCGGTGACGAGACCGGCGAGCGAAAGCGCGCCCGATGCAATCAGCGCGCGTGCAGCGATCATGTCCTCGGGCGTAAACTCGGCGGCGATGCGCAGCCGTGCCTCGCGCATGAAGGCGGGTGGAAACGCAAAGCTAATCGGCTGTGTGTAAAAGCCCGCGAGCACGATCTCGCCACCCTTGGCCAGGCGAGCGACGAGCGTGTCGACCAGCCCCGGCGCGCCGCTGGCGTCGTAGATCGCGCGATAGTCGCGGCGCTTGTCATGTTCAATGTCGGTCACGCGGTAGCCAGTCGCACCCTCGACACGTGCGTCATTCGTCTCCCACACCGTGGGCACGGACCCGCCGAGTGCGATCGTCAGCCGCGCAAGCAGCCGTCCGAGAACGCCGTGACCGATGATGAGGTCGGGCAAAGCGTGCCCGGCGAGCGCGTGATGCGCGGTGGCGGCGAGCGCGCACAAGATGCCATCGGCGCCGAGTGCCTCGGGAACCGGCATGGCGCGCGCGGCGGGAACGACGAGGCGGCTGGCCGATCCGCCGAACAAGCCGCGAGCACCCTCGAAGCAACTGGCACCGGGCACAAACACCCACTCACCGATGCGACCGCGCGCATCGGCACCCGCGTCGACAATGCGGCCCACAGCCTCATAGCCGGGAACAAGCGGATACCCCATGCCAGGGAAGCTCGGCATCGTGCCCGACCATAGGAGCCGCTCGGTTCCGGCACTGATACCGCTCCAGGCGATATCGACGACGACGTCACCGGCTTGCGGCCCGACCAGCGCGAGGGTGCGCAGCGTGATGCTGCCCGGTCCCTCGAGGATGATCGCAGACGCGTGCACTGTTTTTTCGCTCCCCGTTGCAGCATCCGAGTCGTGTCGACCCGATCCGCTGCCTTATGACTGTCACTCTATGTTGACGCTAAACGTTGTCAAGCGCGCTTTACGCTTTTGATTGTCAGGCCGTCGCGACGAGGATTTGAGCGATGAGTGGTTGTGGCGTCGCGCGACGTTCGACGCGGGCGAACCCGGCACTCCTGAGCATCGCCGTGAGCTTTTCCGGGGTTCGCGCGCGGCCCGAACCCATCGCGAGCAGGTACATGCCGAAGTAGGCATCGGCCATCGCCGCATCGCCACGCGGCCCCGCCATCGGCTCGACGATCAGCAGTCGCGCACCTGCGAGCAGCGAAGCTCGTATGCTGTTGAGCAGATCCTGCACGATCGCGTCGTCGTGATCGTGCGCGATCCGTACGAGCGTCACGATGTCGTAACCGGTCGGTAACGGTTGATCGCGGAAATTGCCGCCGATGCGCGTGATCGCCGCGCTGGTGATGCGCGCGACGACCTGGGGCAGATCGAACACAGCGCATTCGAGTCGCGGCGCGACTTGCTGGACTGTCGTCGCGAACGCGCCTTCGCCGCCACCAATATCGAGCATGCGGCGGTGGCGGCGAAAGTCGTAGGCGGCGATCGCCTGTTCCGCGACCATCGGTTGCGACGCCGCCATCAACGCTGAATAGGGGGCGACGCTGC
>JAYTAR010000266.1:0-3989 GCA_043737455.1 Sphingomonadales bacterium
CTGTCGGCAAGCGGCGCGGCGCTGACTGGGATCCTCTACGAAGAGCTGGCCGACACGCTGCGCGCCGCGCAACGCCTCGACGCACTGGCGACGGCGACGCCGCGAGCACTGGCGATGATCGGCGAGCTCGACGCCGCGCTAGACCTCGCGCCCGATGGCGATTTCACGCGGGCCATGCGTGGAATTCATGCTCATGCTTTTCGCGAAATCAGCTTGGCTGCGCTGCAGAATGATCCGAAACGGATCGGGAATGCGCTAACCGCGATTCAACCGATCGCCGAAGCGTGGGAAACGGTGCGATCGAGAGCATAACGCCGCATCTTCTCAATGAGCGTTGTACGCCGCAGACCGAGCAAGCGCGCGGCAACCGCGACGACGCCGTCGCTCGCCGCAAGCGCCTGCCGAATATAGTCGCACTCGATCCGGCCCATTTCGGCGAGCAGGTCGATGCCCTTAGCAATCCCCGCTGGCGGGGGCGGAGCAAGCACGCTGCGCTGCGGACGCCGGTTCAAAAGCGCCTCGACCTCGATCGGGTCCAGCGTCTCGCCCGGGTGGAGAATCGCAGCGCGCTCGACGAGATTGCGCAGCTCGCGCACGTTGCCCGGCCAGTCGTGGGCTGCAAGCCGCTCAAGCGCCGACGGCGAAAAAGCGACGCGCGCCCGGCGCGGCGGAACGAGCGCGAGAAAGTGGTGGATCAGCAACCCGACGTCCTGCGCACGGGCCGAGAGCGGGGGCAGATGCACCGGCACGACGGCCAGCCGATAATATAGATCCTCGCGAAAGCTGCCGTCCGCGATGGTCACGTCGAAGTCGCGGTGTGTCGCGGAGACGATCCGAACATCGACCGGGATCGCGCGCGTGCCCCCTACGCGCGTGACGACGCGTTCCTCGATCACCCGGAGCAGCTTGACTTGCATATCGAGCGGCATGTCGCCGATCTCATCCAGAAATAACGTGCCGCCGCATGCCTGTTCGAAGCGGCCTTCGCGTGCGGTGTGAGCACCTGTAAATGCTCCGCGCTCGTGCCCGAACAACTCGGATTCGATCAGCTCGCGGGCAATCGCGCCGCAGTTCACGGCGATGAAGGGTCCTGCGGCACGCGCGCTGGCGGCGTGAATCGCTCGCGCGACGCACTCCTTGCCGCTTCCCGACGGTCCGGTGACCAGAACGCTCGCGTCGCCCAACGCAACGCGACCAATGCGCGCGCGCACAGCGGTGATCGCCGCACTCTCGCCAAGGATGATCGTGCTGATCATGTC
The DNA here is from genome assembly GCA_043737455.1 of Sphingomonadales bacterium. Taxonomy (GTDB): domain Bacteria; phylum Pseudomonadota; class Alphaproteobacteria; order Sphingomonadales; family Sphingomonadaceae; genus Sphingomonas_O. The sequence goes on from JAYTAR010000266.1 coordinate 1,260, forward strand.
TTGAAGGTCGGTTGCGCTAATCAGCATGTGCATGTCCTTGTCGGTCGCTCCGGCACATGCGCTACGGTCGAGGGTTGGACGCGATCATAAGGGTTCGTCCGCTCTGGACCGTTTTTGGACTTACCTAGACTAGGAATTCCAGTCATTTTGGCTGTGAACAGAAGTGAACGGAGATCGCATGCACGATAGGCTTCACCCAGCGGAGCGCGCGGCCGTCGCCGATTTCTTCGATACCCGTCCGCCCGCGATGGTCATCGCCGACGACATTGCGCAAGATGGCGATGCGACGCATGCTGCCGAAGCGGCGGGATGGCGTGTCAACGCGCATGCGACGTTGGAAGAGGGCGTGATGCGCGTCCGCGATCGCCCCGACGGTGGTCTCGTCATCGTCGAGCTCGGCGTCGACGAAAATTATAACGAGCGCGCTCTGCTCGGTCAGCTTTCGGTCCAGGCGCGCGATGCGAGCATGCCGATCGTGATCTCTTTTCCGCTGAGCGCGATCGACCGGGTCGTGGCGCACGTCGAAGCCGAACATGCGACTTTGCTGTGCGATCCGACACGGAACGATCGGGTTGCGGCGTTTGGACTCGCTGCTGCGTTCGCGCCGCCGCAGTTCATGAACGAGCGCGAGAACGTCATGGAGGTCGTCCGGCTGCAGGCTTTGGCTGACGAAGTGGCGCGTATCGCGCGGGCGTTGACGGCGCTTTCGGAAGAAGGCGGCGGTGTACCTGCCGCAGTATCCGACGGTTTGATCGGCTACCGCGCGGCCCCGGTCGTGTCGCTACCAATGGGCGAGCCCGAGACAGTGCGTGCCGAAGATGTGCGCACGATGATCCGGCTGCGTCGCCAGCGTGACTCGCTGTTCGGTACCGATCTGTTCGCCGATCCGGCCTGGGATATGATGCTCGACCTGCTCGCCGCCCGTATCGAGCGGCTGCGGGTCGCGGTGTCGAGCCTCTGCATCGCCAGCGCCGTCCCCCCAACGACCGCGCTTCGCTGGATCAAGACGCTGACCGACATCGGTGTCTTGCGCCGTGTCGCCGATCCGACCGACGGACGCCGCGTGTTCATCGAACTCAGCGAGAGCGCCGCCAGGTCGGTACTCAACGTCGTCGGGCAGGCCAAGCGCGCGGGGACCGCGCTGGTCTGACTATTCGGGCAGGAAGTCGGGCACCGAGAGGTAGCGCTCGCCAGTATCGTAATTGAAGCCGAGGACGCGCGCGTCTTTTGGCAGATCGGGCAGGAGTTGCGCGATCGCGGCGAGCGTTGCGCCCGACGAAATGCCGACCAGCATTCCTTCCTCGGCGGCAGCGCGCTTGGCCATAGTCTTTGCGTCCGCCGGGTCGACCTTGATCACGCCATCGAGCAATTGCGTGTCGAGGTTGGCGGGAATGAATCCAGCGCCGATGCCCTGGATCGCATGCGGGCCTGGCTGACCGCCCGAAATCACAGGCGACGATGTCGGCTCGACCGCGAAAACCTTCAGCGACGGCCATTCCGCTTTCAAGACTTGCGCGCATCCCGTGATATGGCCGCCGGTCCCCACGCCGGTCACGAGCGCATCCATCGGCATCTCGGCAAAATCGGCAAGGATTTCCCGAGCGGTCGTTGCGACATGCACCGCGATATTGGCCGGGTTTTCGAACTGCTGCGGCATCCACGCGCCCGGCGTCGACTCGACGATCTCGACCGCGCGCTCGATCGCTCCTTTCATTCCTTTTTCGCGGGGGGTCAGGTCGAACGTCGCGCCATAAGCGAGCATCAACCGGCGTCGTTCGACCGACATGCTTTCGGGCATAACGAGAATGAGGCGATAGCCTTTTACCGCAGCGACCATCGCGAGGCCAATTCCGGTATTGCCGCTAGTCGGCTCGACAATCGTGCCGCCGGGAAGCAATCTGCCCGCCGCTTCGGCATCCTCGATCATCGCGAGCGCGATGCGGTCCTTGATCGAGCCGCCAGGGTTGGCGCGCTCCGACTTGATCCATATTTCGGCGTGCGGGAACAGCCGATGCATGCGAATATGCGGCGTTTTCCCGATCGTCTCTAAAATGGTCTGGGCTTTCATGCGGGCTTCTCCTGCATCACGGCAATGGCAAGGGCGTTTTCGGGCGGGTCGAAGGTCCGGGCGCGTCTGAGCTCGGGAAACAGATAGGCCCAGCCAAGCGCTATCGCCACTGCCGCCGCCCCGCCGAAGACGACCGCGCCGACCGGGCCGAGCAGCGCGGCGGCGACGCCCGATTGGACTTCGCCGAGCTCGTTCGATGCCGAGATTGCCAGCCCACCAACAGCCGACACGCGCCCGCGCATCGTGTCAGGCGTGTAAAGCTGCATGAGCGATGAGCGGACATAGACCGACAGCATGTCGAAACCACCGAGCGCGCCGAGCGCGGCAAGCGACAGCGGCATCGTTTTCGACAGGCCAAACACGACTGTCGCCACTCCGAATGCGGCCACCGCCAGCAACATCTTCATGCCGACGTTTTGCCGGAGCGGGCGAAATGAGAACCACAGTGCGACAAGCGCTGCCCCAACCGCCGGAGCCGCGCGAAGCTGCCCTAGCCCCTCGGGCCCCACGTGCAAAATGTCGCGCGCATAGATAGGGAGCAATGCCGTCGCGCCGCCGAGCAGGACAGCAAAGAGGTCGAGCGTAATCGCCCCGAGCAGGAAGCGGTTGTGCTTTATATAGGTCAACCCGCCAGCCATCTGCCGCAGCGGCGTATCGCCCCC
>JAYTAR010000267.1:0-3962 GCA_043737455.1 Sphingomonadales bacterium
CGCACCACCGAGCCACGCAAGACCGCGCGGTCGTCCTTGGCTTCCTTGCCCTCGATGTAATAGGCGCCCTGGATCAAATCCTTTGGCCAGGGCTGATACTTCAGGCTGGCATCGTCGAGGATCGTACCGACCGCGAGTGGCCGAACGGCGACGAGCACCTTGGGACCTTGCGGTTCGGGCGCGAACACCTTGGGCACCGCCATCGCTGAAGGAGCGCCGGAGCCCTGCGTCATCATCGAGCGTGCCATGAGTGCCGTTATGAGCGCTACTACGAGCGCACCTACCAGCAGAGCGATTTTCTTCGGCTCCATTGCCCCTAAGCCTCCTTCGCGCCCCGACGAACCCCGGACGACAGGCTGTCCGTTTCGGGGGTAATGGTTAAGATATCGTTGGGTTTGCCGTTGGCTTGGCGCGCAATCGCGCGACGATGCGCCACGCCAAGGCGGCGACGCAGACGATCGTGGCCGGCATCATCAAGGCGTTCAGCAGCGGCCCGATCGCAAACCAGCCGTAATGGTCGGCGAGGGCCAGGCTCGCGCCGATCGCAATCGCGATACCATAAGGGTTTTCGAACGGCGTCTCGCGGCGTCGCCAAAGGTGGTCGACATACAGGCCCGCGGTCATCAGCCCACCGACCAGCGTGAGACAGCAAAAGGCGATGAACGCGGTCCATGGCGGCAGGAACAGCGCGAGCGCGAGCATCAGCTTGACGTCGCCGCCGCCCATCTGACCGACCGCAAAGGCCGCATATCCGATGAGAAATGCGCCGGTGACCACGGCGAGCTGTACCGCCAGGCCAGGCCATATCGGCACGCTGGTCACCCACCAATAAAGCGGCGCGGCCAAGGCGATGGCGATACTTACCCAATCGGGGATGATGCGATGACGCGCGTCGGAAACCGTTGCGACCAGCAGCAGCGCCACGACTAGGGTAACCAGCGCGAGTTCGATGATTGTCATGCGAAAGCCCTAGACGAGACGGCTTGCCAAAACGTAACCGCGCAGACGTGACCGCTTACCCCGATCAACGCCGCGCCTGGCCCAGCGACGTCGCCGTGGCTCACGCAGCCGCCAGCGACGGGTGGCCATTGCGTGTATTCGAGCGGGTGGGCGATGGTCGGCGCGGCAGCATCCTGTGGCTCGGCGGCCGCGGCGATATCGTCGAAAAATACCTCGAGGCATTTGCTGGGTGGCATGACGACGGCTGGCACGTCACGTCGTTCGACTGGCGCGGGCAAGGTGGATCGGGGCGAACGCTGCCCGATCGGCGTGTGGGACACATTGGCGATTTCGCGACATGGATCGCCGATCTCGCCAAGTTTTGGACCAGCTGGACGGCGCGTACGCCGGGTCCGCATGTCGTTATGGGGCATTCGATGGGAGGGCATCTGGTCCTGCGTGCGTTGATCGAGGATCGGATCGCACCCGACGCGGTCATACTTTCGGCACCGATGCTCGGGTTCGAGTCCGGGCCTTTGCCGCAATGGGTCGCAGCGCGGGTCGTCGCGCTGCTCGGGCGCATCATCGGCACGCGGCTGGCATGGTCGGAGAACGAGCGCCCCGCCGACAAGCGCGCGTCACGCGCCGCCTTCCTGACGCATGATGTCGATCGTTACGCCGACGAGCAATATTGGCTGGCGCATGAGCCATCGCTCGCGCTCGGTCCGCCAAGCTGGGGCTGGGTGGCGGCCGCGTATCGATCGAACGCGATCATCGCCGCGCGAGGTGCGGTCGAGCGCGTCCGCGTGCCGGTGTTGACCGTCGCAACCTTGGGCGATCGCCTCGTCAGCCCGGCTGCGATCGACCGTACGATCGGGCGGCTGCCGAACGGCGAGCTGATGATGTTCGACGCCAGCGTTGCCCATGAAGTGCTGCGCGAGGCCGACGCGGTGCGCGACGCGATACTCGAGCGCATCTCCGGATTTCTTGGCCGGTACGCGCCGCCGCGATGAAGGCCGACATCGCGATCATCGGTGGCGGCATCGCGGGCGCGACGCTGGGCGCCGCGCTTGCCCCGCACGCCAGCGTGATCCTGATCGAGGGCGAAACAGCTCCCGGCTATCATAGCACCGGCCGGTCGGCGGCGTTCTGGCACGAGACGCTGGGCGGTCCTGACATTCTGCCATTGACGCGCGCATCGTTCGCCGCACTCGACGATGGTGGATTCCTGCGGCGGCGGGCATCGGTCCAAGTTGCCACTGCGGCGACGCTTCCGCTGCTCGAGGCGTTTGCGGCGAAGTTCGTTGACAGCGATGTTGCGCTCCACCGCGTCGATGGTGCGGGGCTTCGCGCACTGGTCCCGCGCGCCGCGGCTGCACTGATTGCGGGGATTGTCGAGCCTAATGGTGGCGACATCGACGTCGGCGCGCTGCACGCGGCCGCGCTTTCCGAATTTCGACGGGCAGGGGGGTCGCTGATGACCGACTGCCGCATCACGCGGATCGATCGTAACGCAACCGGCTGGCGGCTGACCGCTGGTGCGCGGTCGATCGATGCCGATATGGTGGTAAATGCCGGCGGAGCGTGGACCGACGAAGTCGCAATGCTGGCGGATGTTGCGCCGCTCGGCATTCAACCGTTGCGCCGAACGATCGTGCAGGTGCGTGTCGCGACCGCCGACGTTCCCGCCGACTTGCCGCTCGTCATGGACATCGCGGGGCAATTCTACTTCAGACCCGAAGGCCCCGATCGGCTTTGGCTATGCCCGCATGACGAGACGCCGGTCGCTGCGCACGATGTCGCGCCCGAAGAGATCGACGTCGCGCATGCGATCGCACGCTTCGAGGAAGCCACCGACTGGCGTGTCGTTGCGGTCGAGCGCAAATGGGCGGGCTTGCGCAGCTTCGCGCCCGACCGGCTGCCGGTTTTCGGGTTTGACGCGAAGCATTCGAACTTCTTCTGGTGCGCGGGGCAGGGCGGGATCGGCATCCAGACCGCCCCGGCCGCCGCGCGACTGTGTGCGCATCTGATCGTCGGCGATGCCGTCGCGCTGCCTTACAGGGTCGATCCGCGAGCGTTCAGCCCCGCCCGGCTTGCATGATCGCTGACGCCGTCTAGGATCGTGCCCGAAACAAAAGGAGCGAAAGCGATGGCACATTATTTCGAGATCAAGACGAACAAAGCGGGCGAGTATGTCGCCTCTTTCAAATACAACGCCGAGGCGATCTTCTGGACCGAAGGGTATAAGTCGAAGGCGTCGGCGCAGAACGCGATCGAGTCGATCCTGAAGAATGGCCCCACCGCCGAAGTGCGCGAGGCCTGAGCAAACGCGCTCGGCCATATGCGTGGGCGGCCAGTGGAGCCTAGGCGTATCGCGAGGTGGAACTTGCGCTGTCCTACAGCCGACCGATGCGGCAGGCTGGCATGGTTCTCATCGCCGCGTGTCGGCTGCTCGTTCTTTCACATCGTCGATGCCGCCGTGAAGCGATCCTGCGCGCTCGCTTTTTACGGAGTGCAAATGGTCGTCCACCCTGCGAAGTGTGTGAAGTGAACGCACGCAAAATCGTCGTTTATCGCGCTTCGCGGCCGATGTAGCCCTTGCGCCGGCAGTCGATTCTAGCGCGCTTTTACCGCCGCATCGCTCGCCAATCGGTCGGCACGCTCATTGTCGGGGTGCCCCGCATGCCCCTTCACCCACTTCCAGTCGATACGGTGCGGGACCGATGCCGCAAGCAGCGCTTGCCACAGGTCGGTGTTCTTGACCGGCTGGCGTGAGGCGGTTCGCCAGCCATTGCGCTGCCAGCCCTTGATCCACTTCGTCAGCCCATCCATCACGTAACGGCTGTCGGTCGACAGCGTCACGTGCGCAGGTTTCGTCAATGCCTCGAGCGCACGGATCGCAGCCATCAGCTCCATGCGATTGTTCGTCGTTGCCGCTTCTCCGCCGGACAATTCTTTCTCGACCCCGCCGGACCGCAGCACGACACCCCAGCCGCCTGGGCCGGGGTTCCCCTTGCACGCGC
>JAYTAR010000268.1:0-9690 GCA_043737455.1 Sphingomonadales bacterium
GTCAGCGCCTCGATCGGATGGAAGCTCATCGCCGCCCAGGCGGTCGGCGGGCGGCTTGCGTGGTGGACAGCATGCGCAATGCGGAAAGGTCTTGGCCGATGCATCCAGCGATGCGTCCAGTAAAACCACGTGTCGTGCAACGCCAGGTACAGCAAGACTGAGAATGGCAGATACCATGAAGGATATTTGTCGATGTCCGTGTAAATCGCAGTCCAGCCGCGGTTCTGCCACCCCCAGGCAACGACCCCAGCCGGAATGCCATAGAGTGCAGCTGATGCCAGCGACCAGCGAATTTCCCGCGCAATCTGCGCATCGAGCCCGGCGTAAAGCGCCGGCTCGCGCAACCGCGTCAGCCACGCGAGCAGTCCGCTTGCCGCCAGGTAGCGCACACCGATGATCGCGGTCATCGCCAGGACAGAAAGAACGATCGCGATAAACATGCGACCGCTGCGTAGCAGATCAGTTCGGCGCTGTCGTCGTGTCGATCTTGTCGACCCATTCGGGGTAGAATACCGGCTCACGGTTCGACCAGCCGGGCGCGGTCGCCGCCGCTTCACTGAGCGACTGGAGCAGCCGACGCCGCGTGTCGGGATGAAGGTGCGGCAGGCTCGCAGCTGCGCAGAACGCACCCGGCAGCCACGGTCGTGAGCTTGCACCGATCAGCCGTTCATAAAGGAAGCGGTATGCTGGAAAGCCCGACAAGCGATCTTGTCCAAGATCGAACGCGGTCATCGTAACCAGCGGTGCCATGAACGGCTCGACATGGTCGAGGCCCGAGTCCTCCGGAACCTGCCCGCGCACATGGTCGAGCCGGGTGTAGACGCGCTGCTGCGCGCGAATGCTGGCAGCCTCAACCGCGTCGCGCGACCATCGTCCGATAGCGTCATCGCGCTCGAGCCCAACATCAAGCGAGCGGCGAATGTACCGTTGCGTCGCACTCGCGAAGCCGGCGAATTCCTTCATCTCGCTGAGACTCATCGAGCCGTCGGCCTGTCGTTCCCGTATCCCCATCGTCTCGTCCCCCGCACAACGCGCCGCAAGCATGAGCCACCATGATGCTTCATGGTTAGCGAAAGCTTAACCACATCCCCAGCCGCCGAGCGCAATCAAACACGGATGATTCCGCGCCGCAACATCATTGCGACGAACCGAATCAGGCTTGCCGAAACGGTGTCATCGTTTCGAGAAACGCTATGCTTTCTTCCACCGCGCGGCGTTCGCGCTCTAGGAAATCGGCAATCGCGCGACGAAAACCTGGGTCGGGAATGTAGTGCGCGGACCAGGTCGCGACAGGAACATAGCCGCGCGCGAGCTTGTGTTCACCTTGTGCGCCGGCCTCGACACGGGCCAGCCCCCGCGCGATCGCCGCGTCAATCGCCTGATAGTAGCAGAGCTCGAAATGGAGGAACGGCACGTCTTCGCTGCACCCCCAGTAGCGCCCGTAGAGCGTGTCCGCCCCGATAAGGTTGAGAGCGCCCGCAATCGGACGCCCGTCCCGCAGCGCAAGAATGAGCAGTAGACGGTCGGCCATGCGCTCACCGAGCAGCGAGAAGAACGCACGCGTCAAATATGGCTGCCCCCATTTGCGCCGCCCGGTATCTTGATAAAATCGCCAGAACGCGTCCCAATGGGCCTCGGTCAGATCACGCCCAGTGACGTGCACGATCACAAGCCCGTCGGCGGCGACGGCGCGCTCTTTGCGGATCGCTTTGCGCTTGCGCGAGGCCAATGCGCCGAGAAAATCATCGAAGCTGGTGTAACGGTCATTCGCCCAGTGAAACTGCGTGCCCTCGCGGATCAACCAGCCCGCTGCACGGAAGAGGTCGAGCTGGTCGCGTGAGACGAAATTGGCATGCGCACCCGACATGGCGTGCCGGTCGACAAGCGTTTCCGCACCCGCGATCAGTGCGCGTGCCACTTGCGCGTCGCCGGTCAGCAGTCGCGGCCCCGGCACGGGTGAGAATGGCACCGCGATCAGCAATTTGGGATAGTATTGCCCGCCCGCCCGTTCCCACGCGTCGGCCCAGGCATGGTCGAAGACATACTCGCCCTGGCTATGCGACTTGACGTAGGCGGGAACAACGCCGACGAGCTCGCCGTCGGCAGCGCGTTCGAGTGCGATTGGTACCGGCTGCCACCCCGCGCGCGCGACCGCGCTGCCTGACTCCTCAAGCGCCGACAAAAATGCGTGGCTGACGAACGGATTAGCGTCGCCCGCGCATGCGTCCCACGCGGCGGGATCCAATCGCGCGATGCCGTCACCGACGCGCAGCGTGACGGATTGCGGGTCCGATTCGCTCATGTCGCGCCTTCGTAAATTGCCTGGTCGGCATGGTCGATTGCGGCACGCTCGTCGGCTTCGTTGCGGACCGTCCACGTCAACACCGGCAGACCGCGCACCCGCGCCGCTGCCGTCGTTGTTGTCGGCAGATCACGGACATCCCATGCAAGAAAGTCGGGCTTCGCCCGCGCGATGGCGGCGATCCGTGCCAGCCGATGACAAAGACCATGCGCCCCGGCGTCGCTCGCCACCAGCCCGCGCACGATGCGGGGCGCGTGCTCGGAGAACCAGCCCGGAATTCGTGGATCGAACGACATTACCGCAGCCGCGCCCGCATAGCCCTCGAGAGCACGCCGCACCGACAGGCATAACGCGTTCAGTCGAGCGCGCGGATGCTTCACCTCGATCAGCACCGGCACGCGCCCACCGATTGTTGCCAGGATAGCGTCGAGGCGCGGGATCGTCTCGTCGGTCCCGGCAAGGCAGAGCGCGTCGAGCGCGACAGCCGGGCGTTCGTCGAACCGCCCGATCTCGCGCGTCAACCGGTCGAGCACGTCGTCATGAAAGACGAACGCGACCCCGTCGCTCGACGGTTGCACGTCGAGTTCAATGCCGTGCCCCGCTGAGATCGCCGCGCGAAACGCCGCGCGACTGTTTTCGACTCGAGTAACGCCGTGCAACCCGCGATGTGTGAACGGCTGGCGTGTCAGGAACGCAACGCGCCCAGGCGGCGGCGCGGGGGCAACGAAAGCCTCAAGCCGGGCGAAGGGCGACAACCGCATCAATCTCCACCATAGCGCCCAGCGGGAGCACGGGAACGCCAACGGCGCTGCGTGCATGCCGCCCGGCGTCGCCGAACAGGTCGACCATCAGCGAAGAAGCGCCATCGGCGACTTTAGGCTGCTCGGTAAAGCGCACATCGCTTGCAACGAACACGCCCAGGCGAACGATGCGTTCGACCCGCGCAAGGTCGCCGAGCGCATTTCTCAACTGCGCGACGATCATCAACGCGCACGCTTCCGCCGCGGCACGCCCGGTTGCCACATCGGTGTCGAGGCCAAGCGTGCCACGCATGACGTCGCCATCCTTGAACGGTAGCTGCCCTGACAGGTACGCCATGTTGCCCGCGATCACGACGGGGACGTAATCGGCGACAGGGGGGGCAGCCTTTGGCAATTTTAGCCCGCGTGCGGCGAGCGCGGCATCGATCGTTTGGGTCACGCGCGCTCCAAAGCCGGTGCAGCGATGTCGGTCAAGGGTTCGCCCGCAAAACGCGCAGCAATCCAGCGTTCCGCGATTTCCCAATCGTCGATGCGCGCATGAGCAGCTGGAGCGCGTGCCGTCAGCGCAGCGACGATCGGCTCGGCGATCATGTGAAGACGGAAAACCTCGGGTGCAGCGTCGGCGACCGAGGCATGGTGATGCGCAAGGTCGTCGACAAAAACGGTGACGCTCGGCGTGAATTCGGCAACGAGCGCCGCCACCGGATCGCCCTTGCCCCCCTGATTCGTGACCACACGGTGCACGATCCCGTGTCCCATCAGCTGGTGGCTACGCGCCTCATTGAAACTATGGTTCAGATTGGTCAGTACCACGATGTCGGCAATGTTCGCGATCATCTCCAGCGCCGCGCGTGCGCCGGGCACGAGCGTCTGACGGTGCATCTCGGTCTTGAAGAACGCGTCGAGCAGCGGCCAAGCGTCCTGCCGCGACAGCGTCGTGCCGGTCGCGCGCTGCTTGAGCGCACCCGAGAAGTCGGCCCCGACAAGGTCGAATTCGACATCGTGAGCTTCGTCGACCCAATCGCGGAAATGGCTGACCATGTGTAACAGCACTTCGTCGCAGTCGGTGATGAGGAGCGGCTTGCTCATTTGCCGAGCCGCTCGCGCGCCGCAATCAATTCGATTGGCGCGACCCCCAGAACCTTGGCACACAAGAACAGGTCAGGCTGATGCGCCTCGACGAAGCCAAGCGCAGCGTCGAGTACCGCGGCATCACCGGCACGCGCGCGCAGATCGTCGGGGGCAATGCCGGTCAGTGCGACGAATCGCTGAGCGCGCCCGTCGTCGGACAGTATCCACGCGAGCACCTGAAGCGCCCAGGCTTCGGCGGGGTCGTCGCCCGCAACTCTTTCGCGTATCGGCATCGCAGGACTCGTGAAGCAGCTGGGGGTGCGCGTGGCAAGGAAAGTGATCGTTGTCGAGGACAACGAGCTCAATCTGCGGCTTTTCTGCGATCTGTTGCGCGCGCACGATTGTATGGTGGAAGGGGTGCGCGACGGACGCGAGGCACTGGCAACTGCGCGCGCGTTCGAACCGGACTTGATCGTTATGGACATCCAGATGCCGCACGTCACCGGTTTCGAGCTGATCGCGCAAGTCCGCGCCGATCGCGCGCTCCAAGGCATCCCAGTCATGGCGGTCACCGCTTACGCCGGGAAAGCCGACGAAGATCGTGCCCGCGCTGCCGGTGCCGATGCCTATGTGTCGAAGCCAATTTCGTTGATGCGCTTTGTGGAAACGGTCGACGGGCTGCTCAACCGCGCGCAGGTTGCGCCGACCGTTACGCCGCCCGCTTAGTCAGAGAGCGCCCCGAGCCGTGCCGCCTCATCCTCGGCGACCAGCGCGCTGATCAGCTCGTCCATTGCCCCCTCGAGGATTTCGGGCAAGCGGTGCAGCGTCAGGTTGATGCGGTGATCGGTCACCCGCCCTTGCGGGAAATTATACGTGCGGATGCGCTCGCTCCGGTCGCCCGAACCCACCATAGCGCGGCGCGCGCCCGATCGTTCGTCGGCAAGGCGGCTGCGTTCGAGTTCGTAAAGTCGCGTGCGCAGCACTTTCAGCGCCTTGGCCTTGTTCTTGTGCTGCGACTTTTCGTCCTGCTGAATAACGACGAGCCCTGAGGGAAGGTGCGTGATGCGGACTGCGCTGTCGGTCGTATTGACGCTCTGGCCGCCCGGCCCCGAGCTGCGATAGACATCGATGCGCAAATCGGCGTCGTTGATCTGGACGTCGACCTCCTCGGCCTCTGGCAGCACCGCCACCGTCGCCGCCGAGGTGTGGATGCGCCCGCCGCTTTCGGTCGCAGGCACCCGCTGGACGCGGTGGACGCCGGACTCGAATTTCAGCCGCGCGAACACTCCCTGCCCGTTGAGCGAGGCGACGACCTCCTTATACCCCCCAACATCGGCGGCCGACGCCGAGATGATCTCGACCCGCCAACCGCGTTCCTCGGCATAGCGCTGGTACATTCGAAACAGATCGCCCGCGAACAGCGCCGCCTCGTCGCCGCCCGTCCCGGCACGAATCTCGAGCATCGCTGCGCGTTCGTCGGCGGCATCGCGTGGCAGCAGCTTGAGTGCGAGCGCACGTTCGGCCGCGGGGAGCGCCTCGCGGATCGATTGCGCTTCTTCTTCTGCCATCGCGCGAATGTCAGGATCTGCGTCGCGCAGCATGTCACCAAGCACGCCCGCCTCTGCGCGCAAGCGGCGGATCTCGGCAGCGGCAGCGGCAACGGGCTCGAGCTCGGCGTTCTCCTTCGACAAGGCGACGAGCTGCTCACGCGGCAAGTCACCCGTCGACAACAACGCCTGCACCTCGTCACGCCGCGCCTCAATGGCTGCGATCCGGTCGTCGGAAATGATCGGGGTCATGCGCGTTCTTCGAGGTACAACGGTAAAGAAGTTTCAAGCAATCCCGACTGCAAATATGAGTTAACTTTGAAAGCGTTCTGAAGCTGCTCGATCACAACCTGCCTCGCAATCTCGTTGGCGGGATCAACAGCTCGAAGTCGAACTTTGGCGAAGGCTGAGCGCACTTCAGGGCGCGTATCCACCACCATCGTCAGCGACACACCGGCATTCGACGCAAGCTCAAATCGTCTCTTTGCATTGCCCCGATAAGCCATGTCGGCGCGAACCCCTGTCCTACGAAGCGCTGAAAGAATCTTTTGTGCGGCACCTTCATCTTCCGGTCGCTCGGGAATAATTACGATGTCAGTCAGTCGCTCCAGACCTATGCTGATCAACATCGCCAACCGCTCGATCCCCGCCGCCCAGCCAACTGCTGGCGTCTGTGCGCCGCCAAGCGTCTCGATAAGCCCGTCGTAGCGGCCGCCGCCAAGCACTGTGCCTTGTGCACCCAACCGATCGGTGACGAATTCGAACGCGGTATGGCGGTAGTAGTCCAACCCCCGCACCAGGTGCGGAGCTTCCTCATACACCACCCCTGTCGCATCGAGACCCGCCTTGACCCGTCCGTAAAAGTCCTCGGCCTCGCTGCTCAGCACCATCTTGGGCGCCGTGTCGGCGGCGGGGCGGTCGCGAGGGTCCTTGCTGTCGAGGATGCGCATCGGGTTGCGCTCGAGACGCGCGATGCTGTCTTCGGACAAGTCGTCGCGGTGCGCGCTGAAATGCGCGATCAGCGCAATGCGCCACGCGTCGCGGCTGGCGACATCGCCGAGCGTGTTGAGCTTGAGTGTTACCCCTTCGATCTTCAGCTCGCGCAGCAGCTGGTCGGCAAAGCACAGCAATTCCACATCTGCGGCCGGCTCCGCTGCACCGATCACCTCGGCATCGAGCTGGTTGAACTGACGGAAGCGCCCCTTTTGCGGGCGTTCGTAGCGAAACAGCGGCCCGTGCGTCGCAACCTTCATCGGCGCGTATTGCTGCCAACCCTCGGTCAGATACGCGCGTGCGATGCCAGCGGTGAATTCGGGGCGCAGCGTCAGCGAGTCGCCGCCGCGATCCGCAAAGGTATACATTTCCTTTGACACGACGTCGGTCGTCTCACCCAGCGAGCGCGCAAACACCGAAGTCGCTTCGAACACCGGCACCTCGACGCGCCCAAACCCGTACAGGCGTCGTACGCGGTCAAAGCTTTGCACGACATGGTTGAAGCGCTCGGCCTCCTCGCCACGCAGACTTTGTGTGCCCCGGACGGGGCGCGGGGTTTCGATCCGTGCCATAAGGCCGCGCTTACGGGTTCCATGAGGGGATAGGCAATGAGCGACGATCCGGCGCGGACGCGCGGTCTGGGCAACAATCTCGCGCCGCCGCGCTTCGTGGCGTTCGTGCTGATCCTGATCGCGACGACTGCGGTGGCGTCGTTGTGGTTCACGCCGATCCGTGCGTTCATCACCGGGTTCGACGTCGCAGCGGCAGTTTTCCTGATCAGCATCGCGCCGATGCTTCGCGCATTCAGCCAGCACGAGATGCGCGCGCACGCCGCGCAAAACGACGCGAACCGGGTGTTGCTCCTCGCCATCGCAATCGTCGTCACGCTGGCAATTCTCGCGGCGGTATCGGTCGAGCTGGCGGAAAAGGAATTGCCCAACGTGCCGCTCGTCATCGCGACGCTCGCGCTTGCATGGCTGTTCGGCAACACCGTCTTCGCCTTCCACTACGCGCATATTTATTATCTTGAAGGGTCCGAAGGCGGGCTCGATTTCGCGGGCGAGCCCGACACGCCCGATTATTCCGACTTCCTCTATTTCGCCTATACGTTGGGCATGACGTTCCAAACGTCGGACACCGGCGTGACGACGCGCAAGCTCCGGCGGCTGGTCACACTGCACTCGCTGGCCGCGTTCGTCTTCAACCTCGGCGTGTTGTCGTTCAGCATCAACGTGCTTGGGGGAAACCGATAGGCGTGTATTGTGCACTCCTGTTGCAAACCGAAGGTTCCCATGCGCGCGATCATCCTCACTGCCTTGCTCTTGACCACCGCCGGGCCCCTGCTGGCCGCGAACAGCGCGCCGCAGCCGGTGCCGATCGTCGACACGATCCCCGCCGCACGCGACGTGCCGTATCCGGGAACGATGACGATCGCGGTCGATGCCACCGATCTCGATCGCGGCATCTTCAGTGTAAAACAGACAGTCCCCGTCGTCGCAGCGGGGCCCATGACATTGCTATTCCCGCAATGGTTGCCGGGCACCCACGCGCCGCGCGGCCAGATCGACAAGCTGGCCGGGCTCGTCATCCGCGCGAACGGGCGCGAGCTTGTGTGGAAACGCGACACCGTCGACGTTTATGCCTTTCATATCGACGTGCCGGCGGGCGCGAAGGCCCTCGACGTGACATTCAAATATCTGTCGGCGACCGCGGCCGACCAGGGGCGCATCGTCGTCACGCGCGAGATGATGAACCTGCAGTGGGAGACGGTCTCGCTCTATCCCGCAGGGTATTTCGTACGCGGCATTCCGGTCAGCGCGAGCGTGACATGGCCGACCGGCTGGCAGGCGGCCACCGCGCTGCGCCCCGCGTCGACGATCGGCGACACGGTGACCTACGCTACCGTGAACTACGAGGTGCTGATTGATTCGCCCGTGTTTGCGGGCAAATATTTCCGCCGCGACGATCTCGGCCAGGGTGTCGCGCTCAGCACCGTTGCCGATTCGGCCAAGGAGCTCGTCGTCGGCGACGACGTGCTGAAGCTGCATCGCAACCTCGTCGACCAGGCGATCAAACTCTTCGGCGCGAAGCATTTCGACCGTTACGACTTCCTCCACGCGATCACCGATCGGATGGGCCCGGTCGGGCTCGAGCATCACCGGTCGAGCGAGAACCAGAACGATCCGGGCTATTTCACCGGGTTCGCCGATGCGATCGTCGATCGCAACCTGCTTCCACATGAGTTCGTCCACAGCTGGAATGGCAAGTTCAGGCGTGGTGCCGATGCGTGGACCCCCGATTATCGCACGCCGATGCGCAACTCTTTGCTGTGGGTGTACGAGGGGCAAACGCAGTTCTGGGGCCATGTGCTCGAGGCGCGCAGCGGCCTGACGTCGAAGGCGGACAAGCTCGACACGCTGGCGAGCATCGCCGCTCAGCTCGACAATCGCCCGGCGCGGTCGTGGCGCAGCCTCGACGACACGACCAACGACCCGCAGATCAGCGCGCGGCGCCCCAAGGGCTGGGTATCGTGGCAGCGCAGCGAGGATTATTACAACGAAGGGCTGCTGATCTGGACCGAGGCCGACGCCATCATCCGCGAGCGGACCGCGAACGCCAAGGGCATGGACGATTTCGCGCGCGCCTTTTTCGGGATTAATCCGGGCGACTGGGGCGAAGTGACCTATACGTTCGACGATGTCGTCGCGACGTTGAACGGGGTCACGCCTTATGATTGGCGCGCGTTTCTGACCGAGCGACTGACCGCCAAGCCAGCCCGCGCGCCGCTCGCCGGGTTCGAGAAGTCCGGATATCGGCTGATCTATACCGACACGCCGAGCGGCTTCACGAAGGCGTTCATGAAGGCGAACAAGGTGCTCGACCTGACATATTCGCTGGGGCTCAACGTCGCCAAGGCCAAGATCAACGCGCTGCAGTGGGAGGGCCCCGCGTTCAAGGCCGGGCTGACCGTCGGGCAGGAGATCATCGCGGTGAACGGCGTGCCGTACAGCGAGGA